>CAKZYL010000497.1 GCA_937884705.1 uncultured Roseovarius sp.
CCGCTCGCAGCTGTGCTTTTGGGGGCCGCCGCTGGCGCGGCGGCGAGGGCGCTGACGCGCCGGGTTTTGGTGGGTGGCGCGGTCGCGTTGCTCGCGCCCTTTGGGGTGATGTTGCCCTCGCTGGCGCTCGGGTCGATGGCAGGCCGACTTGGGGTTGATGTGGTTGGGTTCTCCCAGCTTGAGCTGGGCGTGTTCTTGGTAGGCTATACGGTGTTCTTGCTCTCTGCCTTCGGTATCCTGCGCGAAGATCTCTATCGCCTGGGATACGCGCCGGTGCCGGTGGGCATCATGGTGGTGGTGATCTGCCTTTATGCGGCTCTCTCGGCCAATTGGTTTTTGGCGGCGGTCGTGGTCTTGGGGCAGTTTTTCTGGGTCATGAAATGGGGCAGCAGCAATTGGTTTGATTACGTATTGCACGTGCTGCTTTGGCCGGTTGTGGTGTTTGCGCTGATCTTTTGACGGCGTTACTTGATCGGATCAAAGAGCGCGTCGGACAAGGTGCAATCGCGGATCACGTCGCGGCCGCAGGGCACGGGATCCAGGGTTTTGGACAGGCAGAGCCGTGCCTCCTGGATGCGCCCCTGGCGGCAGGTGATGGTGAGCATATCCGCCTCCCAACCCGGGTTGGCCTTGAGGAAGGCCTCTTCGATGACGCGCGCGGGCAGTTTCACAGGCTTGCCCAGTTTGCGAAACACATCCGGGCGGGTGACGCGCGCGTAAGCCTCGCGGGAGAGGGCGTAGTAATCGGGCGCAGAGAGCCCGGTGCAGGTGCCGTGTTTCTTCCACTGATGCCAGGCAAGGCCCGAGGAGCCCATGATATCGGCCATGTCCGATGTCATGGTGCGCGAGGGTGGGCGTTTGATTGAGGTGCAATGGGCGGGCCAGCCCCGATGGTATTGCGGCCAGAGACCGTGCAGGATCCAGCCGAAATCGGCCTCGCGCGAACACTGTTCTGCGCCGCGCGCCTCACCTTCGAGCGCGCACCATGTCGGCGACCAGCTCAGCGCCAGCACGTAGTAGTCAAACTCACCGGCCTTTTCACCATCCGCCCGCCCTCGATCTGACATGGCGCCAGAGGCGAAAACTGCCAGAATTGCCGCCCACATCCACCGCATCATTGGCCCTTTCTTTTTATCCTGTGCCCGACTATATACCGGCCAAGTTCCCCGACAACGGAAACCCGCCCATCCCGGGCACGCCATTTCAGGCGACAGGGGCACTGCGTTCGGACGATGTGACTGAAGGAGATCTGCAAATGTCAAAACCGCTCATGGCCAAAGCCACCGCTGTCTGGCTGGTGGACAACACCACCATCAGCTTTAAGCAGATCGCAGATTTCGTAAGTCTGCACGAGTTGGAAGTGCAGGGCATTGCAGATGGGGATGTAGCGACAGGCGTCAAAGGCTTCGATCCCATCGCCAACAATCAGCTGACCCAGGACGAGATCGAAACCGCAGAGAAAAATCCGCTTCACAAGCTGAAGCTGAAGTATAATCCGGCCGCGCAGGGCGAGGAAAAGCGCCGTGGTCCACGCTATACGCCGCTCAGCAAGCGGCAGGATCGGCCCAATGCCATCCTGTGGCTGGTGAAGTTCCACCCGGAACTGGCAGACAGCCAGATCTCAAAACTCGTGGGGACGACCAAGCCCACAATCACAACGATCCGCGAGCGGACCCATTGGAACATCTCCAACATGCAGCCCATTGATCCGGTGGCGCTGGGCCTCTGCAAACAGTCCGAGCTGGACGCCGCCGTGCAGAAAGCCGCCGCCAAGAAGGCCAAGGAAGGCGAGGCGATGAGCGATGATGAGCGTCGCAAGCTTTTGAGCACGGAACAAAGCCTGACCATGGAGCCGGAGCCCAAGATGCCCACGGCCATTGAAGGGCTGGAGACGTTCAGCCTGGGCGGGGAAGAGCTCGAGGAAGAAAAGGACGATCTGGAGACGATGGATGCGGACAGCTTCTTTAATCTGCCCGACAGCTCTGACGATGACGAGGACGACAAGGCTTAGCCGCCTGTCCTGATCGTCATGCGCCCCGCGTCATTCGGGGCGCGGGTTGGTCCGAAAAAACGCCCACATCACGCCGAGTGTATCGAGGTCACGATTGATCAGTCGACCGTCGTCTGTGGGCTGTATCGCATCTATCGCAGGCACATCGTGGCCGCCGCCGATCACCTTGTAGCGCTTCACCGCGCCGTCTCGGGTGCAACCGGTCCAGGTCATTTCCCCCACGGTGCTGCCATCGGCCGGGTCAATGTTTTCTAGCATCTGGCCGTCTTGCCCGGTGCAGCCATGCAGGCGACGCCAATGTTCCATCACTTCCGGCACAGACACTTCGCGGCCCGTGGCAAAGATCCAGCCCTCATAGGGCAGAACGGCGTCGTCCGTGCCATGCACATGCATCAGGGCAGGGGGTTTTTCGGGGGCGCAATCGCCCAAGTGGTCGCCATAGGCCGAGCCGATCAAGGGCGCGGCGGCGGCAAAGGGCGTGTCCCTGAGACAGATCATGCGGTAGGTCATAATCGCGCCGTCGGAAATGCCGGTGATGTAGATGCGATTGGGATTGGCTTTGCCGTTGTCGACAAAACGCGCGACCAGGCGGAGAAGGAAGCCTTCATCATTTATGGCGGTGCCATCGGGGGCGGAGGTGTTTGCCAATCCGTCAAACAGCGCCCACTGCCCCTGATAGGCGGCTGGATAGAGAGCGATGGCGCCGTCCCGCTCTGTGAGGGTCTCAAGCCGGGGCCATGTCAGTCTTTCAGGGGCGTCGCGCAATGCGACGGCGTCCTCAGGGGTGCGATAGCCGTGAATGGCGAGGATCAACGGGGCGGGCGCGT
>CAKZYL010000498.1 GCA_937884705.1 uncultured Roseovarius sp.
GGGGGCATTTTCTGGGCTCGAGATCGCATGCTGGGACATTTTGGGCAAAGCCCGCGACCGCCCCGTTTACGCACTTCTTGGTGGTAAAATGAACGAGCGCATTCGCGCCTACACCTATCTTTATCCCCTGCCCAAACATGACATCAATGAATTTTGGGTCTCGCCCGATATGGCAGCAGAGACGGCGCTCGATTGCGTCGATCGGGGCTACACCGCCGTGAAGTTTGACCCGGCTGGGCCCTACACGATGCGCGGAGGCCACATGCCAGCGATGTCAGACATCTCGATCTCCGTGGCGTTCTGCAAAGCCATCCGTGAGGCCGTGGGCGATCGCGCCGACCTTCTTTTCGGCACCCATGGGCAATTCACCACCGCTGGCGCGATCCGTTTGGGCCAAGCGCTTGAGCCCTATTCACCGCTCTGGTTCGAAGAGCCGATCCCGCCGGATAACATTGAACAGATGGCTATGGTCGCGTCCAAAGTCCGGATACCCGTGGCGACGGGCGAGCGTCTGACCACCAAAGCCGAATTCGCGCCCGTGCTGCGCCAGGGTGCTGCAAGTATTTTGCAACCGGCCTTGGGCCGCGCCGGTGGCATCTGGGAGATGAAAAAGGTCGCCGCCATGGCCGAAGTTTACAACGCACAGATGGCCCCGCATCTCTATGCAGGACCAGTCGAGTGGGCCGCCAACATTCACTTTGCGGCCTCTATCCCCAACATTCTGATGGCGGAAACGATTGAAAGCCCCTTCCATAACGCCTTGATCAAAAGCTCCCTGCGCGTCGAAGATGGTTTCATACCCGTGCCTGATGCGCCAGGTCTTGGCATTGAGGTGGATGAAGATCTGGCTCGTGCTCATCCTTTCGATGGCGACGGTTTGCACTTGGAGATGCAGGAAGCCCCATGTGATTACGCAAATGGCAACGCTTTCACCGGCGGCGCTCCGCCTAAAGATTGAATTTTCAACGGCTTACGGCAATACGCTGAGCCAAATAGATGCGGTCAATATGGTCAGAACCGTCGCGGCCAAGACGGCAGTCGCGGCGACGCGTTTGGCGCGACCATACATGTTGGCAAAGATGTAGGCGTTCGCCCCAGGGGCCATTGCGGCCGTCAAAACCGCTGATCTGGTGCCCGCATCCGAAAGCCCTACCGCAAATCCCAACCCGCGCGTGACCGCGGGATGGATGATAAGGGACACAAGGCAAATCCAAAGCACGATCCGGAGGTCACCCTCCGCCTTGTACGTCGCCAACACGCCTCCCAACCCGAAAAGAGCAGCAGGCAGAGCGGCTTGCGCGATAAGACTGAGGCCGGACTCCAGGAATGCAGGTAACGTAAGAGCCGCCAGATTGAAGGCAAATCCTAGGACGATACCCAAGATGAGAGCATTCGAGAAAATGGATTTTATGACCTTCCAGGCTGTGGCTGAGCCTGCGTTGCCACGCGCACGGACCACTTCCATGACGGTGATCCCGATCGCGTAACAAAAGAGCGAATGAATAGAAATGATCGCAAAGTTGGACGCTAGCGCATCCGGGCCGTAGGCGCGCTCTGTGATCGCAAGGCCGAGCAACACGGAGTTAGAGAAAAGACAGCAAAACCCGATGACAACAGCGTCTTCCCAGTCACGGTTGAAGAAATAGCGCGCGCCGAAAAGACCGCAGACAAATCCAGATAACGCGCCCGCGTAAAAGCTCAGCATCAATCGCCAGTTAAAGCTCTGTGCAAGATCAAGGTTTGCGATCGCGAGAAACAGCAGACACGGAATGGCAAAGTTCTGGGTGAACACCATCAAGCCGTCCACGTTTTCCTGTGAAAACAGATTGCGCCACACGGCCAAGTACCCTGCCCCGATCACCACAAAGACGGGGAGAGTGACTTCGAGAAGCGCCTGCAAGGGTCTATTCCTGGTATGAAATCACCATCCCGTCAAAGGCCGGGGTGATGTGATCAGGGGTTTCGTGTTGCACAGTTTGATAGTCAAGATCGATATGCATATTGGTGAGGATCGCACGACGCGGTTTCATCCGCTCAATCCACTCTAGAGATCGGGCCAAGTGCGCATGTGTCGGATGCGGATCGCGCCGCAATGCATCCAGCACCCAGCAATCAAGACCTTCCAGTGCGGGCCAGGTCTCATCCGGGATCATCGCGACATCCGGAAGGTACGCCAAATCCCCCACACGGAAGCCCAACGCATCAATTGACCCGTGGTTCACCTCAAATGGGCGAAACACAATCTGGCCCCCTGCGCCATCGATAGAAACATCGCCATTGATCGTGTGGATCTGCAAAATCGGTGGATAAGGTGAGCCGTCAGGTTGGATAAATGCATATCCAAACCTGCTCAAAAGTGTGTTTTGCGTCGCCCCTGTGGCCCATACCGGGACCCGCTTGCGCATATT
>CAKZYL010000499.1 GCA_937884705.1 uncultured Roseovarius sp.
GTCATGATGCCTTGCAGCTCGCCTTGGGCGTTTTCGGGTGTTCGTTTCGACATGATGGCTTGCAATGCAGGTCCTGCCATGGCCGCGAGCGCAGAGACCGGTGTGAGCATCAGGGCCAATGTGCCACTTTGCAGAAAGGTCAGGATTGGGAAGGCGACGATGGAAAAGCCAAAGCCCAGCACGACCGTATAGAAATCTCCCAAGCGGGCGATTGCGATGCGGATGAGCCCGCCTTGTACGACGGCCATGCAGATGCCGAAAACCGCTAAAGACAGTCCGATCATGGCGGGCGTCCATCCAAATTGCGCTTGGGTGTAATACGCCCAGATCACGGGATAGACGTTGGTGGCCATCTGAAAGAGGAGCAGAACGACGAGGAGCGCGCCGAGGCCGGGCAGGGCGCGGATGTGTTTGATGGCTCCGAACGGGTTGGCGCGGGCCCAGGAAAACGGGCGTCTGATCGTGTCGGTCACTGTTTCAGGCAGGATCAGAAGGCCAAAGACAAAGTTGGCGCCGGCAAGAATCGCGGCGGCGTAAAAGGGCGCGCGCGTGCCCATGTCGCCCAGGATGCCACCAATGATCGGGCCAAGGACAAACCCCAACCCGAAGGCGGCACTGACCAGCCCAAAGCCCGACGCGCGGTTTTCGCGGGTGGAGGTGTCGGCCATGTAGGCCAGCGCCGTGCTGTGCGTGGCGGCCGTGATCCCGCCGATGATGCGCGCGATCAGCAAAAGCCAAATGCTGGAGGCGACAGCCATCACCACATAGTCGAGCGCCATCACAAATAGCGACAAGAGCAAGATCGGGCGACGGCCGAACCTGTCGGAGAGATTGCCAATCGTGGGGCCGCAGAGAAACTGCATGACAGCAAAGGACGTGGTGAGCACGCCGCCCCAGAGCGCGGCATTGGCCAGACTGCCACCGCCCACCTCTAATAGAAGAGAGGGCATGACCGGAAGGATCAGGCCAATGCCCATGGAATCGATCATTACGGTGATCAGAATGAAGATGGTGGGCAGGCGGCCGGACATGACGGGACTAAAGCCCTTTCATCGCGTTTGGGCAATGCTTGTTTGGCGGGTCAGCGAAGCCGTAAGCTCGGGTCAGCTGCAAAAGAACCCTTAACTATCCGACGGCAAATGGCCAATTTCTTTCAAAAAACCTGTGAGTAAGGTTGCATAGGCCTCGGGTTGTTCGACGCAGGGCAAATGACCTGCGCGGCGCATGAGCTCAAATTGTGAGCCCGGGATCAGGTTCAGGGTTTCCCGCACCATGTCGGATGGGGTCGCGCCATCCTCTGATCCGGCAATGCCCAGCACGGGCAGTCGCAATGCGCTGGTGGGTGCGTAAAAATCCGTGCCGGCGATGGCCTCACAACAGCCGATATAGCCATCGAGAGATTGCGACAGCAGCATGGCCCGCCAATGCGCCACGTCCCCATTGGCCAGGAAATCGCGGGAAAACCAGCGCTTCATGATGTCATCGGCCACGCCCTCGAGGCCACCGGAACGAAGCGCTTCAATCCGGGCGTCCCACATGCTGCGAATGCCGATCTTGGCGGCGGTGTTGGACAAGACCAGGGCGCGCACCTGATCGAGCCGCTTGGCCGCCAGCCCTTGCCCAATGAGCCCGCCGATTGAGAGGCCCACAAACACCGCGCTTCGCACCTCCAGATAATCAAGCAACCGTTCCACATCTCGCACAAGCGCGCCCATGCGATACGGCGGCGCGGGGACAGAGCTTTGCCCGTGGCCGCGTTTGTCGTACCGGATGAGGCGCAGACCCGCGGGCAGATGCGCCAACATGGTGTCCCACAAGCTCAGATCCGTCCCGAGCGAATTGGCAAAGACCACCGGCGGGCCGTTCGGATCGCCGGTGTCGAGGTAGTTCAGCGTGACATCTGAAAGGGTGAGTTCCGTCAATAGGGCAGCCCCACATAGCTGACGGCAAGGTTGCGTCGTGCGGCCTCACTGGTTTCCAGATAGGCCAGTTCGGCCCGCTGCATGCGCAGATCAAATTCGGATTGTTCGGGAAACCGGTGCAGCAGGTTGGTCATCCACCAGCTGAAGCGCTGCGTTTTCCACACGCGTTGCAGGGCGATTTGTGAATAGGTTTCAAGGCCATGCGTGTCACCGTCACTGTAAAATTGCATGAGGGCGCGGTAGAGGTAGCTCACATCACCTGCGGCGGTGTTGAGGCCTTTGGCCCCAGTTGGCGGCACGATATGCGCGGCGTCTCCGCAAAGGAACAACCGCCCGTATTGCATCGGCTCACAGACAAAGGACCGCAGCGGCGCGATGGATTTGTCGATGGAGGGCCCGGTGACAAGGTGATCGGCAGCCTCTTCCGGCAAACGGCGTTTGAGTTCGTCCCAAAAGCGGGCGTCTTCCCAGTCATCCGGGCTGTCTGAGAGCGGGCATTGAATATAGTATCGGCTGAGCTCTGTCCCGCGCATCGAACAGAGCGCAAAGCCACGGCTCGAATTTGCGTAGATCAGTTCCTCATCCACCGGTGGGGTACGAGAGAGGATGCCAAGCCAGCCGAACGGATAGGTCTTTTCATATTCGCGGCGTTTGTTTTCCGGGATGGCCTGGCGCGAGGGGCCGTGAAACCCGTCGCATCCGGCGATCACGTCGCAAAGAATGGTCTTCGATTGCCCATCATGGGTGAAGGTGACGCTTGGATGTTCGGTCTCGATATCGTGCAGGGTCACGTCTTCGCAGTTGAAAAACGTGGTGCCGCCAGCGGCGTCGCGGGCGTCATAGAGATCTTTGGTGAGTTCCGTTTGGCCGTAGACCAGCACGGTTTTGTCGGTCAGGGTTTCGAAATCGACGCGAAAGCTGCGGTCATCATAGGCCAAAAGCGTGCCGTCATGGACCAACCCCTCGGCCTGCATCCGCGCGGCAACACCTGCCTCGGCGGCGAGCTCTGTCAGCCCGGTTTCCAGCACGCCCGCGCGGATACGGGCCAATACATACTCGCGAGAGCGCCGTTCCAGCACCACCGTCTCTATGCCCTGCTTGAGCAACAGCTGCCCCAGCAAAAGCCCCGCCGGGCCGCCCCCGATAATCGCCACCTGGGTGCGCATCAGAGGATATCCATATGGGCCATGATCTGACCGTGGTCCGAGGCAAGCTTGTTATAGGGCGCCTCAGGATGTGATCCGTCCGTCAGATGGTCGTTGAAGACGGAGAAGTAGCGCATCTCTCCCAGCCGGTCCGGGTTCTCAGGGTGAAAGTGCCGGGAGAGGAAAATCTGATCAATGGATTGGAAGTTTCCGCCGAAGGCTGCGGTGTAGACCGTGTCACGCGTGGATTTGCGAATGAAGAGTTTCTCGGCGGAGTAAAGCCGCACCCGCTCGATATCTCGCGTGATCTGATCGTTTTCCTCTTTGCTGTAACGGTCGCTGTCCGTCTCAGCATCGTGGCGCAGCATCCAGGCGTAGTTCCGAAAGGGGGTTTCGCCGCTTATGATCTCTGAGCTCACAGAGTGCTCACCATCGTTGAAGTCGCCAAGGACCATGACAGGATGGCCAAGCATCAGCTCTTCGACGACGGCGCGGCGCAGCACCCAGGCCTCGGCCATGCGCCTGACGGCAGAGCGCAAACTGCCCATGGCGCGGCCTAGAGGGTCATAGTTTGTAAGGTCAGCCTCAGGCGGGTAGGCGGCGCCGTCCGGCGAATGGAATTCCCCCAGCTTGGATTTCAGATGGCAATTGAATACGGTGATTACGCGGTCGCCCACGGGGATGCGCGCTTTCAAAATGGGGCGGGAGACGCGGCGTAGCTCGTAATGCCCCGCATCAGATCCCTCCAGCCCCCGGAGGGGTTGGAAGGGAATGCGCAGCGGCTCAGGCAGATCTTGGATAATCTCCGGCGCGCCCGCGAACCCAAACCGCGACAGGATCGCCACACCGGGGCGCCGTTTGCCGGGTTCGCCCGTGTCGGCTGCATTTGGCGCAAAGGCAAGCGCGGCCTCGCCATAGGGCTCGACCTTGAGCTTACGAAAGATGGCTTTGCGATGGTATCGCTTTGACTTGTCGGGCACGCTGGCCGCATTGAGGGCCTCGGCCCGGGTGGTGGTTTCCTCGACCACGGCCTTGAGCGCGTCTTCTTCAAAAATCTCCTGAAAGCCCACGATATCGGCGTTCATGGTCAGGATTTGGTCGGCCAGCCAATCCACTTTCCACGCGTATTCCTCGGCCGTGTAGCGTTGGAAAGTGTAGTATTCCTTCTCTGCCCCGATCAGGTTTTTGACGTTGAAACTGGCGATGGTGAAACGGGTCATGTGTTTGCGTGCTCAAGTGCGCGGGCGAACATCGGCGCGTCGACATTGCCGCCGGAGATGGTGCAGATCACTGCGTCGCCCTCGATTTCATTTGCGTGAAAGAGCGCTGCCGCGACCGCCGCTGCCCCGCCCGGTTCTGCCACAAGCTTCAACCTTTGAAAGATCAAAGCCATGGCGCGCAGGGCCTCATCTTCGGTGATCACGATGCCGGGCCCGCAGAGCCGGTTGAGGATGGGGAAGGTAATCTCGCCGGGCGCAGGCGTCAGGATCGCGTCGCAAATATTGCCCGATTGCTGATTGTTTGTTTCGATATGGCCGGATTTGAGGGAGCGCGTCACGTCCTCAAACCCTTCCGGCTCACAGGGGCGAACCCGCAAATCGGGCGCCTCTGCTTCCAGCGCAAGTGCGATGCCAGAGGTGAAGCCACCGCCGCCGCAACAGACCAGCACATCGGCCTCTGTAATCCCCAGATCCCGGGCCTGCTCTGCAATTTCTAAACCGCAGGTGCCCTGACCTGCGATGACCTGATCCTCGTCATAGGGTTTGATCAGCGTCATGCCGCGTTCCGCTTGAATCTGCTCCCCAAGCGCTTCCCGGCTTTCCCCGTTGGGACGGTCATAGAGGATCACCTCTGCGCCGAGCGCCCGGGTGTTGTCGATCTTTAGCTGCGGGGCGTCATTGGGCATGATGATCACAGACGGCACATCAAATTCGGCTGCCGCGCGCGCCACGCCCTGCGCATGGTTGCCGCTGGAAAAGGCCAGCACACCTTTGGCGCGGGTGCCGGGATCCAGCGCCGAGACGGCGGAGCGCCCGCCGCGATATTTGAAGCTTCCTGTGTGCTGAAGGCACTCGGCTTTCACATAGACGCGGCGGCCTGCGATCTCATCGAGGAACGGAGAATTCATCAAGGGCGTGCGGACGGCATGGCCATTCAGCCGTTCTGCGGCCGCGCGGATGAGGTCAATGTGGCTCATGTGGCCTCCAACAGTTGATGGATGGCGGAGAGCGCTTCTGGCTCGTCGAGGAAGGGCACATGGCCGCGATCGGGCACAATGGCTGTGATCATGCCTGGGTGACGCGCCTGCATTTTTTCCAGTGTTTCTTGCGCAAAGAGATCGGAATTGGCGCCCTTGATCGTGGCCAGTGGCAGATCCTTGAGCCCGTCGAAGAGCTGCCACAAATCTGGAGCCTCGCCCACCCCTGCCTGTCCGATCAAGGCATCGCGCAGGCGGGCATCGTAGCGCAAACTGAGACCACCCTGAGGTGCCTCAGCCCACATGAAATCCGCGGCCTCGCGCCAACGGTCAAGCGGTACACCGGAGAAATCCACGCCAAGCCCGGTTTGCAAGGCGACTGCGGCCTCGTTGAGATCGGCGTAGGGGGGCGTTTTGCCCACATACTCCATGATGCGCGTGATCCCCACATCGGTCACTTCTGGCCCGATATCGTTGAGCACCACGCTGGCCAGCCGCCCCGGATGCGTGACCGAGAGCGCCATGGCGATGAGCCCGCCGCGGGAGGTGCCAATCAGCGTGACCTTGTCGAGGCCGAGATGATCGAGAAGCTCCACTGCATCCATCCCTTCGCGCAGAATGTTGTAGCTCATGAAATCCTTTGGATACTCAGACAGCCCACGCCCGCGATAATCGAGCCGGATCACGCGGTAGGCGCTCAGATGCGGCATCAGATATGTGAAATCGCGGCTGTTGCGCGTGAGGCCGGCAAGACAGAGGATCGGGTGGCCCGTGCCTTCATCCTCAAAGTGCAGGCGGACGCCGTCTGAGGTGGTGAAATCAGGCATTGGCGAGATCCGGGATCGTCGTCAGATCAGAGAGCACGGTGTCGGGTTTTGCGGGCAGACGGTCCATCGGTTCGCCCGCGCGGTTCACCCAAACCGTGCGAAAGCCATAGCTTGCGGCGGCAGCGGCATCCCATCCGTTCGAGGACACGAAGAGCACCTCGTCTTTCGCGCAGTCAAAGCGCTGGCCCACAAGGTCGTAGACCGCACTAGCGGGTTTGAAAATGCCCACAGACTCGACCGACAATGTGTCATCCAAAACGGGGTCGATGCCTGCGGAACTGACCGCGCCGTCCAACATGTCAGGCGAGCCGTTGGAAAGGATCGCTGTATTTTTTCCATTGTCTTTCAGAGCTTTAAGCATAGAGGGCACTTCGGGGTAGGCATCGAGCTCCCAGTAAAGCTGCAAAAGCCGTGCGCGCAGATCACCGTCACCGCCCAGGCCTTCGGCCTCAAGCGCCCAATCAAGGCCGTTCTGCGTCACCTCCCAAAAATTGGTATGGGTGTTCATCACCGCGCGCAGCCAAGTGTATTGCAGTTGTTTGAGACGCCAATGGCTGGCGATGGCGGGCCACTTCTCGGCGAAGGCCTCGCGTCCCGGTTCTTGGGCCGCGTTGCGGGCCGCGGCGGCCACGTCAAAGAGCGTGCCATAGGCGTCAAAAATACAGGTGGTGATAGGCATGGCGCTCCTCCGATCTTGCGGAGCAGAGTGGCATGGCGGCGCCCGGCTTAAAAGCGGAGATTTAGGCCTCCGGCGGGGGTATTTTGGAAAAGAAAGACGCCGCGATGTCAGCCCGTGCGCAAAAGGACCGCGCCTTTGCGACCTGGTGTCATGACGGCGTCCTGCGCCGCGGCGCAGTCTTCAAAGTCAAAGATCTTGTCTATGCGTGGGGTGAGGCCGCCCGTTGCCAGCGCATCGTGCAGCCGCGCGATTGCCGCTTTGCGCGACGCATCGGGCAGGATGTAGATCAGTGTGATGTCGATCTTCAACGCTTTGAAGAGGAGCGGGCCAAAGGACATCGTGGGCGTCATGTCTTTGCCCGAGCCATAGGTCGCAATCGTGCCCAAGGGGCGCATCACCTCACCTAGCAGAGCGAGGTTCTGTCCAAACTCCACTTCGACGGCGCGATCTATGCCGTGCCCGTCGGTCGCCTCAAGGATCTTGGCGGCGAGATCCGGATCGGCATAGTCAAATACATGATCTGCGCCTGCTGATGTGATCTCTTCTCGCGCCTGGGGCGAACAGGTGGAAATGACCCGCGCACCGCCCCATGCGGCAAGCTGCACTGCCGTGTGACCCACCGCGCCTGCACCACCGCTGATCAGAACTGTCGTACCGCTTACGACCCCACCGCCGAATACGGTTTGTGCGGCGGTCAACCCGGGGATGCCCAGCGTGGCCCCCACGTCTTCACTGACACTCTCCGGCAAAGGAACGGCCTGGGTTGCCGGCAGGGTGATTGTCTCGGCTGCGGTGCCGAAAGCGCGCTGCCACTGTCCGTTATAGATCCAAACGCGCTGACCAACGCGGGCAGGGTCAACGCCCGATCCCACGGCTTCGATGACACCTGCACCATCGGAATGGGGGATTGTGTTCGGATATGCCGGTTTTGTGACGCCTGGCCGAAGCCCTGCGCGCGCCTTGGCATCAGACGGGTTCACCCCGGAAAAAGACAGCCGAACGAGCACATCGCCCGCCTCGGGCGTTTGGGGTGCGAACTCTTTTATACTTAACACGTCTGCGGCATCGCCAAACCTGTCATAGCAGATGGCGCGCATCGCGGACCTCTTAAGAGCTATTGGCGTTGGGTTTTACGCAAGCGGATCACCACGTCGACGCTGGCAATCTCTGCACCTTCCGGAGCCGCCGGGATGCGCGTGATCTCAAGCTCTTCGGCGGGTGCGTCGGTGAGAACTTGATCATCTTCCCAGAAGAAATGGGGGTGGTCATGGGTGTTTGTGTCAAAGTAACTTTTGGATCCTTCGACAGTCACTTCTTGAACGAGCCCCGCATCACAAAAGGCGCGCACGGTATTGTACACGGTTGCAAGAGACACGGCTTCTCCGCGTTCTTTGGCCGACGCAAAAAGACTTTCGGCCGTGAAATGCCGGTCTTTGCCATCACCCACCAACAGCGCAGCCAAAGCCACGCGCTGGCGCGTGGGCCGAAGATCTGCCGATGTCAGCCATTGTGTTCCACGATTTATTGCGAGCGTGTCTGTCATGATGCGTCCTTTGCAATAGACACTATATAGTCTTTCTACCCGTGTGATTTCAATCACATTTCGCAATCCGGAGAGTGCGTTGCGTCTTCGCGTCGGGCTTGCATGCGCCTTTGCACGGGTGCTAGAGGGGCCAAGACACGGGATTTTAATCGAAAGGGGCCGCGTTTATGGCTGATTATCCAAGCCATTTTGGCCGCGAAGACCTGCTGAAATGCGCGCGTGGGGAGCTTTTCGGCCCTGGAAATGCGCAATTGCCAGAACCTCCCATGCTGATGATGGATCGCATCACCGACATTTCCGGCGACGGTGGCCCGCACGGCAAGGGACACGTGGTGGCCGAGTTTGATATTCTCCCAGATCTATGGTTTTTCGACTGTCACTTCCCAGAAAACCCAATCATGCCGGGCTGTTTGGGTCTTGATGGTCTGTGGCAACTCACCGGCTTCAACCTTGGCTGGCGCGGTTGGACGGGACGCGGCTATGCGCTGGGTGTGGGAGAGGTCAAACTCACCGGGATGGTGCGGCCCGACCGCAAAATGCTCACCTATTTTGTGGATTTTACCAAAGCTGTGCAAACACGGCGCTTGACAATGGGGGTTGCGGACGGCCGGGTTGAGGCCGATGGTGAGGTGATCTATCAGGTCAAGGATATGAAAGTCGCCCTGTCGGAAAGCTAAGGGGGTCGACAGAAAGATCCCGGCGAAAAGGGGGAGCCAAGATGCGTCGCGTCGTTGTCACGGGGCTGGGAATCATCTCAAGCATCGGAAATTCCGCAAAAGAGGTCACGGCCTCTTTGAAAGCGGGCCGTTCTGGCATCTCCTCCAATGGGGATATGGCTGAACACGGGTTTCGCAGCCAGGTTGCCGGCGCCCCTGACATTGATCTCAGCCAGCATATCGACAAGCGTACCTTGCGGTTCATGGGGCCGGGGGCAGGCTATGCCTTTTTGGCCATGGAACAGGCGATTGCCGATGCCGGGCTGACGGAGGCGGAGATCTCTGATCCACGCACCGGCTTGGTGGCCGGATCTGGGGGGCCGTCCACCTCCGCCATGCTGACCGCGCATCAGACGGTGCTGAAAACCGGCGCGACCAAGCGAATTGGACCTTTTGCCGTGCCCAAGACCATGTGTTCGACAATTTCGGCGAACCTGTCGACGGCGTTCAAAATCAAAGGCATCAACTATTCCATCACCTCTGCCTGCTCGACATCGTTGCATTGCATCGGCAATGCCGCAGAGCAGATTATGATGGGAAAGCAAGATGTTATGTTCGCCGGTGGCGGTGAAGAGCTGGATTGGACTTTGTCGTGCCTGTTTGACGCGATGGGGGCGATGTCTTCCAAGTATAACGACACTCCAGAGAAAGCCTCTCGGGCATTTGATGTGGATCGGGACGGGTTTGTGATCTCAGGAGGTGGCGGGATCGTGGTGCTTGAAGAGCTGGATCGCGCTCTGGCCCGCGGCGCCAAAATCTATGCTGAGGTCACGGGCTACGCGGCTACTTCTGATGGGCATGACATGGTTGCCCCGTCGGGCGAGGGCGGCGAACGTGCCATGCGTCTGGCCTTGGGCCAATTGGGCAATGAACGCAAAGTCGGCTACATCAACGCGCATGGCACCTCCACTCCTGTGGGCGATGTGGGCGAGGTCGAAGCCGTGCGCCGTATCTTTGGCGAAGGCCATGTGCCCCCGATCAGCTCGACCAAGTCCATGACCGGCCATGCACAAGGCGCGGCAGGGGCGTTGGAGGCGATCTTTTCTCTGCTGGCGCTCGACGGTGATTTCATCATTCCTTCGATAAATGTTGAATATCTGGATCCTGGCATCAATTCCGACGAGGTGGCGACCGCGCTTGTGGAAGGCGCGGGCCTCGATACGGTGATGACAAACTCATTCGGCTTTGGCGGCACGAACGGGTCGATGCTGATGAGCAAACTGACTGGATGACACTTACATGAACAAATCAATGACGGGCCTGCGCGGTTTGGTCATGGGCGTGGCCAATGACCGATCTATCGCTTGGGGCATTGCCAAGGCCATGCATGAGGCCGGTGCCGAGCTTGCTTTTTCGTATCAGGGGGATGCCTTCGGAAAGCGGGTGGAGCCATTGGCGGCGTCGGTTGGCTCTACGTTGCTTTTGGACATGGACGTGACCAATGAGGCGTCCGTTGAAAAGGGATTTGCCACCCTAAAGCAGACATGGCCGACGATTGACTTTGTCGTCCATGCCATTGCTTATTCTGATAAATCTGAGCTCACGGGCCGGTTTTTGGACACCTCGCGCCAGAACTTCAAAAATTCTATGGATATCTCGTGCTATTCTTTCATTGAGGTGGCACGGCGGGCCTATCCTCTGATGAAAGACAATGGCGGCACGTTGTTGACCTTGACCTATCAGGGCTCATCGAGGGTCGCGCCGAATTACAATGTGATGGGCGTGGCCAAAGCCGCGTTGGAGGCCACGACGCGCTATCTGGCCAATGATCTGGGGCCTGATAAGATCCGCGTGAATGCAATCTCGCCGGGTCCCATGAAAACCCTGGCTGGTGCGGCCATCGGGGGCGCGCGCAAAACCTTTCGCCATACCGAAGAAAACGCCCCGTTGCGGTCAAATGCGACGTTGGACGCGGTTGGCGGAACGGCCGTGTACCTGGCATCGCCGTCTGGGGCGTGCACCACGGGTGAAATCATTCGCGTAGATGGCGGTTTTCATGTCCTGGGAATGCCGCAAGCCGAGCATCTTTGACATAAATTTGCCCTGATGCCATCGCGCTGATGCCGTTTTGGCGTTCTACGCCGTTGGCATGGATATTATGAACGAGAGCAAATATGTTGGCCGTCAACAGGCCTATCAATCTCGCGCTGGCGCGGCACAGCGTTGGGCGCGAAAGATGCTCTGGTTCACCGCAGCACTAGGTCTTTTTGCCGTGTGGCAGCATCGCGAACTTGCCCCGCCGGTTCATGACGGCATGTTCGTTGTGGCGGCCGTGAGCAAGGATATCTGGGGCGGTGCCCATGAAACCCGGAATTTCGTGCAAAACTTCTTATCTTCATCCTCAGATTCGACGGTGCAAGGGAAGTATAATGGGATCACGCAGTGGTTCCTAGACAACCGCTAAAGGGCTTTGCTCGCGTCTCAAGCAAAACCTACAGCGGCTCGACTTTACCCCAAGACATCAAAGAAAGTCGAAACGCTTGCACCTTACGAACGTCAGACTGCGTCTCGAGAAAAAGTGTGAAGCAAGTTTTTTCGAAGAGCTTTAGAACCACTGCCCGGGTTCCATTAGCCCAAGATCCAGCAATTGTCGCGAATGCCACTCAAAAGGCGCTGTGTTGTGCCAACAGAAATTGTGAATATCAAACGTAGACCCGGGATTTGTCTTGAGAGCCTTCGCTGTGCGGAACGACATGATCGCCGCCGTTAGGTTGTTGTGCCACGGACATGCGTAGGTGTTGTATTCTTCGTCGGAAAACGTGTGGTTTTCCCGTAGTTTGAGATCGGCCTTCGCCCGGAAAAGCGCGATGCGGTCAATCTTGCGTTTGTTGGGGGGCACGTGTTCTTCGTAGCGCCATCTCAGACCGCCAAAGAAATCCAACTGCCGTTCTCTTGGATCGTCACTGCCCGCGCGTTTTTTTCGCGCCAATGCATAATATCCAGAGCGATCTAGATGCGCATCTTCGAGCGATACTCCATTGTCATTAGAATTCAGATCTTTTGCATATATATCAATGACATATGCGAGCATTGCGTCACGGCGTTCTTCGCTGTGAAAGGTTACAAGCTCCCCCACGGAGCGCGACTCGCAAAACGGGAAAAACAGATATTCCGCGTTGAAGCAGTAGTAGAGCCAGATGTCAGGCAGGGCAGCAATCAGTCGGTTAACTGTGTCAATGTAGCTAGAGCCTTGTGCCACATCAAAATTCACGCGGTGGACATGGTCTGCAACATCCGGTGCCAGGATAAACTCCGGTGGCATGAACGCAAAAACCTGTTGGAATTTCAGATCCACGTGGTGGCGTAGCGTGCTGTTAACCTCCACCTCATCCTCGACAAAAATCAGGGCGATCGGGCCCTTGGCCAAAAGCGCCTGTCCGCTGGATAAAAGGGCATTCACATCGGAGAAATTCATCGCTGTATTCGGCATTGTTTGACTGCTGTGCGCTCAGTTACGTGGTTTTCGTCTTTCATTGCAAGTGGGCCATGGGATCGTGTACTCCTTGGCTCTACATCTCGTTAACGCGCGCGATCCAGAGCAGGGACACTATGGCCAACTCGAAACCGGAGCCTAAGAAACTCTTTATCAAGACCTATGGCTGTCAGATGAACGTCTACGACAGTGAGCGTATGGCCGAAGCCATGGGCGGCGCCGGGTATGTCGAAACGAAATCCCCCGATGATGCGGATATGATCCTGCTCAACACCTGCCACATTCGGGAAAAGGCGGCCGAGAAGGTTTATTCTGAGCTTGGCCGGTTTCGGAAACTGAAAAACGAAAACCCGGACCTGAAAATCGGTGTGGCGGGCTGTGTGGCGCAAGCCGAAGGCGAAGAGATTATGCGCCGCCAGCCGCTTGTTGATCTGGTGGTGGGGCCGCAGAGCTATCACAAACTGCCACAGCTCGAAGCCAAAGCCCGCAGCGGGGAAAAAGCGCTCGATACGGATTTCCCGATTGAGGACAAATTCGAGATCCTCAAGAAACGCCCAAAGGCCAAGCGCGCGCCTGCGGCCTTTCTGACCGTGCAAGAGGGATGCGACAAGTTCTGTGCCTTCTGCGTGGTGCCTTATACGCGTGGTGCCGAGGTGAGCCGTCCGGCCCCGCGCATTCTGGACGAGGCGCAAAACCTCGTGGAGCGTGGCGTGCGGGAGATCACCCTTCTGGGGCAGAATGTGAACGCCTATCACGGGGCTGGCCCCGGTGGAAATGCATGGAGCTTGGCAGAGTTGATCTGGGCGCTCAACGATATCGACGGGCTGGAGCGGATCCGGTTTACCACATCCCACCCCAACGATATGAGCGAGGATCTGATTGAGGCGCACGGGACGTGCGAAAAGCTGATGCCGTATCTGCACTTGCCGGTGCAGTCGGGCAGCGACCACATACTGAAGCGCATGAACCGCAAACACACGGCAGAAAGCTATCTCCGGCTGATACGAAAGATCCGCGAAGCGCGCCCCGATATCCTGATGTCAGGTGATTTCATCGTGGGCTTTCCCGAAGAGACAGAAGAGGACTTTCAGGCCACTTTGGACTTGGTGGAAGAGGTCAAATATGGTTACGCCTATTCTTTCAAGTATTCCACGCGTCCGGGCACGCCTGCGGCCGAGCGCGCGCAGGTGGACGAGGATGAAAAATCGGAAAGATTGCAACGTTTGCAGTCGCTTATCACGCGACAGCAACGTGAAATCCAAGACGCAATGGTCGGCAAAACGGTCAATGTGCTGTTTGAAAAGCCCGGGCGTTTGACCGGTCAGATGGTTGGAAAATCGGACTATCTGCATGCCGTCCATGTGGCCGATGCCAAAGTGGAAATCGGCGATATCGCCCGCGTTGAGATCACCGACAGCGCCGCCAATTCTCTGGCCGGGCGCATCAAAGCGGCCTGATTCGAAGATCCCCCAGCTCCTCTTGTAGATCGCCGTTGCATACATTGCCGGGTCTTCTGCGGATGCTTTGAATGCCAAAGTTGCATTGAAATTGGACCCTGGTTGGCTCCCATCATCGGTGGATCCGCGGTCATTTGGCCTTCACAAGGGGTCCAAACTTGTTACAGTCACAAGATAATTTGTGTCGCGCGAGGTCCTCTGCTCGGTCCCTCAGGCGGTACGAGGGATCAATGAAAAGGATAGGGGCTGTGCACGAATTTAATGCGAAGTCTGTTCGCGGTGTCATTGGCGGTGTTCTGGGCGGTTTGGCTGCCATCGCTTTGGGCGCCACTTTAATCGTCGGTGAGGCGGCCGCGCAAAGCAGCGGACAACGCGTCGTTATCGGCGAAACATATATTCCAACCATTTGGGTCGACCCGGACGGCTGCGAACACTGGGTGATGGATGACGGCTGGGAGGGGTATATGACACCTCACGTCAATCGCCAGGGCATCCCTGTGTGCCGCCGTGGAAACGTATGTGGCGAAATGCACTCTGATCAGCTCTTTGCCACAAACAGTGCCAATATCAGTGCGTCAGGGCGCAAACATCTGGCCAAATTCTTCCAGACGACGGGTGCGATTTCCTACATCATCACGGGCCACACAGACAGCCGCGCCTCAGATCAATACAATCTTGATTTGTCCTATCGCCGTGCCACTGCCGTTGCATCGATCGCCGCCGCCAATGGCGCACGGATTGCAGATGTGCGTGGCTATGGAGAGCGCCAGCCAAAAGCGTCCAATAACACAGCCGCGGGGATGCAGAAGAACCGCCGCGTTGAAATCATCTGCATTCGCTAGGGGGACAAAATGAAATTTCTCAAACTATCGATCTTGCTGCCTGCGGTCGTCGCCGTCGCAGCCTGTGGCACGAAAATTGACAAGACCGTTGACCGCGGCATCGACAGCAAGCATCTGAGCCAATTGCAAGCGGGCATCTGGGTCGATCCCAATGGCTGCGACCATTGGATTATCGATGACGGTGCGGAGGGGTATCTGTCACAACGGCTTGACCCATATGGTAAGCCTGTCTGTTCTGGCACCGCGCCGCCCAACACGGCCACCGGCGCTTTCAAGTCGGGCTCTCCGGTGCCTGATCCGATCTGACCGGTGTGATTTCAAAGCGTGCCGCGGTGGTGTTCTGCCGCGGCATTTTTTGTGGGATGACGGCTTATTGTCTGCGAGGTCTTGAAGTTGTCCGTTCCTGTTGGCACGCTGTCTTTGGGAACATGCGCAACAGGAGACACGTTTGGCCATAGAAGCCTTACCCCCGACAGATGATCTCACCGCTCTGCACGAGGAGGTCCTTGAATTTCCTGACAATTTTCTGCTGATAGACCTGTGTGGTGAGCATGATCGCAATCTGGCTGAGATAGAGCGCCAGCTGGGTGTTCAGATCATGCGGCGTGGGAATCAGCTCTCGGTGATCGGTGAAAAGGGCAGCGCGCAGGCCGCGACATCGGCGCTGAACGCGCTTTATTCACGACTGGAAGCAGGCCGCAGCGTCGAAGCTGCCGATGTGGACCGAGAACTCCGCATGGGCGCATCCGAGCCCGCCCCCGGCAGTTACGCGGGCGATCAGCTTGAGATGTTTCGCGGCGGTACCGTTGAGATCAAAACCCGCAAGAAGCTGGTTGAGCCGCGCACAGACGCGCAAAAAGCCTATGTCATGTCTCTCTTTAAGCATGAGCTGGCATTTGGCATCGGGCCCGCCGGGACGGGGAAGACCTATCTCGCCGTGGCGGCGGGCGTGTCGATGTTCATCGAAGGCAAGGTGGATCGCATCATCCTGTCGCGGCCTGCGGTCGAAGCGGGCGAAAAGCTGGGGTATCTCCCAGGCGATATGAAAGACAAGGTCGATCCCTATATGCAGCCGCTTTATGACGCGCTGAATGACTTTCTTCCGTCAAAACAAGTGGCCAAACTCATCGAGGAAAAGCGCATAGAGATTGCCCCGCTGGCGTTTATGCGCGGGCGCACCTTGTCCAACGCTTTTGTGGTGCTTGATGAGGCGCAGAATGCCACCTCTATGCAGATGAAAATGTTTCTCACCCGTCTGGGCGAGGGGAGCCGGATGGTGATCACAGGCGACCGCAGCCAGGTTGACCTGCCGCGTGGCGTCACCAGCGGGTTGCATGATGCCGAACGCCTCTTAAAGTCTATCTCTAACATATCGTTCAACTATTTCACCGCAAAGGACGTGGTGCGCCATCCGCTTGTCGCGGCGATCATTGAGGCGTACGACGCAGACAGCTGATGATCACTGAGATCGTTTTTGAGGATGATCGGTGGGCCGATATGGGGTTCAAGACCCTTGCCGAGGCCGCCGCGAAAGCGACGCTTTCCCATTGCCTGGATGACGGTCCATGGAAGATCAGTGTTTTGGCCTGCGATGACGCCCGCATTTCCGCGCTGAATGATGATTTCCGCCAAAAAGCACAGCCGACCAATGTGCTGTCCTGGCCATCTGAAGAGCGGGGCGCGCGCGTGCCGGGTGGCGCGACGATCACGCCGCAGGACGCGGAGCTTGGCGATATCGCGATTTCATATGACACTTGCCTGCGTGAGGCGGACGCGGCTGGTCTTTCCTTGGCAGAGCACGCGACGCATCTGATGGTGCACGCGGTTTTGCATCTTTTGGGGCATGATCATGAGCGTGACGAAGATGCCACCGTCATGGAAGCACTTGAGATAGAAATACTTGGCAAACTGGGTGTTCCTAACCCATATTAGGACCCTGTTACTTTCGGATGAGGACAATGGGCGACAGCACGGACGGGTCTACTGGCGGATCTTCTATCGCAGCGCGGAGCGCGCAGGCGGACAGTCAGGACACAATTGAAGAATCCAGCACGGAACAAAGCGGGTTTTTCCGCAAGATGTTCGGCGCTCTTTCCCTAAACGAAGCAACCCCTTCGGAGGATGTCGAGGAAAAACCTGCGCCCGCCGCCGTGGGTATGCTCAACCTACGGACACTCGCCGTTGAAGATGTGGCGATCCCCAGATCCGACATTGTCGCCGTTCCGATTGAGTCCAACAAAGAAGAACTGGTCACGACATTTCGCGAAAGCGGTTTGACGCGTCTGCCGGTCTATGAGGGCACGCTCGATACCCCGATGGGCTTTGCGCATCTCAAGGATTTCGCTCTGAAACATGGGTTCAACGGCAATGGGGGGCGGTTCTCGCTCAAAAAACTGCTGCGCCCGCTGCTTTACGTGCCGGCGTCTATGCCTATCGGCGTGCTGTTGCAGAAGATGCAAAATGAGCGTCGGCACATGGCGCTGGTGATCGATGAATATGGCGGCGTGGACGGATTGGTGACGATTGAGGATCTCATCGAACAAGTTGTGGGCGATATCGCCGATGAGCATGATGCTGAGGATGATACCCATTTTTCTGTGGATAAGTCCGGCGCATATGTCGCTTTAGCGAAAACACCATTGAAAGACTTTGAGGCGGAGATTGGTATCTCCCTGACCTCTGAGGATGAGATTGACGAAGAAGAAATCGACACTTTGGGTGGCCTTTTGTTCATGTTGCTGGGCCGTGTGCCCGTGCGTGGAGAAATGGTGGAGCATCCCGGTGGCACGGTTTTCGAGGTGATCGACGCAGATCCGCGGCGGATCAAGCGGTTGCGTGTGCGCTTGCCCGGACACAAGGACACATAGCGCGTGGTGTCAGCGGGGCTGGACAGCATTTTGGCCCGGCGCAGACTGAGCCAGTGGCCGATCATTGCAGCAATTGGCGCGATCGCGGCCTTGGGCCAGGAACCACTTGGCCTGTGGCCGGCCACGATTTGCGCTCTGGGCCTCATCTTTGCACTGATCCGCAAAGCGGCGTCGGGAAAACAGGCCCTGGGCGTCGGCTGGATTGCCGGTGCGGGCTATTTCGCTGTCGCACTCTCCTGGATTGTTGAGCCGTTCTTGGTGGATCTCGCGCGACACGGTTGGATGGCGCCTTTCGCGCTCTTGGGGGTCAGTGTTGGATTTGGGCTTTTTTGGGCTTTTGTCGGCTGGGTCACATTCAAAGCCGGAGGGCAATCCATTGTATTCATTGGGGCGTTTGTTTTTGCGGAATTCGCGAGGGGCTATGCATTGACCGGCTTCCCATGGGCGCAGCTGGGCCACGTGTTGATCGATACGGCGTGGCTTTATCTGGCCTCTTATGCGGGCTCTTTGGGATTAACAGCGCTGGTCCTTTTGGGCGCGATCGGCGTGACTGTCCTTATCGACGGTAAATGGCTGTTCTTTGCAGTCATGTTTGGAGTTTTGGCGTGCCTTTTTGGCGCCTCTGTTGGTCTGACCCCCAAAGCGGGCGCTATAGATCAAAGCCCGATGATTCGAATTGTCCACACCAATGAGATGCAACAAGACCGGTGGGACCCTGATAAGATCCCGGTCAACTTTGAGCGCAAATTGGAATTTACGGCCGGCGATGACACCGGGCCGTCACCGGCGCTGATTGTCTGGCCTGAAACCTCGATCCCTGTTTTGCTTGAGCGGGCGCAGACTGCGCTTGATGCCATCGCACAGGATGCAAATGGTGCGCCCGTGATCGCGGGGTTACAGCGCTTTGACGGCGATGGTTTTTTCAATTCTCTCATCAAGTTGGACGGTGAAGGTGACGTTGCTGCGATCTATGACAAGCACCATCTGGTCCCGTTTGGAGAGTACCTTCCCTTTGGTGAGACTTTTGCAAAGTTTGGCATCTTCGGGCTGTCTGACACGACCGGCGGAGGCTACCAACCGGGCGCGGGGCCGCAGGTTCTAGACATTGAAGGGCTAGGCACAGCGCTGCCTCTCATCTGCTATGAAGGCGTTTTTCCGCAGGATGTGGGCGGCTACGACAAACGGCCTGATTTCCTTATGCTGATCACCAATGATGCGTGGTTTGGTGAGATTTCGGGCCCCTATCAGCACCTCGCCCAAGCCAGGTTGCGCAGCGCGGAGCAGGGCCTTCCGATGATAAGGTCGGCGAATACGGGCATCTCGGCCATGATTGATGCAACCGGGCGGATTACACATCAAATGGGCTTAGATGAGGCGGGTTGGATCGATGCGCCACTTCCGCCTGCTTTGCCCGCGACCGCCTACTCTCGTATGGGCGATTGGCCCATTGCTGCGCTGGCGTTTGTCATTGTCGGACTGGGCTGGTTTCGCGCCCGACTTTCGAGTTGACGCGACCATCCCCTACGCCTAAGCACGCGTGACTGTCACAACGGCTTCCTGACGTGACGGATTTTACCTACTGGAGCGCTTTTCATGTCTCGTCAAAACTACACTTTCACCTCTGAATCCGTGTCAGAGGGCCACCCTGATAAGGTCTGCGACCGAATTTCAGATGCCGTGCTCGATGCCTTCCTCGCTGAGGACGAACTGGCCCGCGTGGCTTGCGAGACGTTTGCCACGACCAATCGCGTTGTGATCGGTGGTGAGGTTGGCCTGAGCGATCAGGAAAAGCTGCACGAATACATGGGCCGCATCGATGAGATCGCGCGCGCCTGCATCAAAGACATCGGATATGAGCAAGAGAAGTTTCATTGGCAGACCTGTGAGGTCACCAATCTCTTGCACGAACAATCGGCGCATATCGCGCAGGGCGTGACGGGCGAGGGCAATCGCGACGAAGGCGCGGGCGATCAGGGCATCATGTTTGGTTATGCCACGACAGAGACGGACGCGCTTATGCCAGCGCCCATTCAGTACTCTCATGCGATCCTGCGCCGCTTGGCCGAAGTGCGCAAATCGGGTGCGGAGCCCGCGCTCGGACCGGACGCAAAATCGCAGCTATCAGTGGTATACAAGGACGGTGTTCCGACGGGCGTGTCCTCGGTTGTCTTGTCGACACAACATTTGGATGAGGCCCTGACCAGCGATGATATTCGTGCGCTTGTTGAGCCTTACATCCGTGAGGTTCTGCCCGATGGGTGGCTGACCGATGGCACCGAATGGCATGTCAACCCGACCGGGAAGTTCGTGATCGGTGGGCCCGATGGCGACGCGGGCCTGACAGGGCGCAAGATCATCGTGGACACCTATGGCGGTGCGGCCCCGCATGGAGGCGGCGCGTTTTCTGGCAAAGATCCGACCAAAGTCGACAGGTCGGCCGCCTATGCGGCGCGGTATCTGGCCAAAAATGTCGTGGCTGCGGGTATGGCAGAGCGCTGCACGATTCAGCTGTCATACGCGATCGGCGTGGCCAAACCGCTGTCGATCTACGCAGACACGCATGGCACGGGTGATGTCGCCCCGGCTGACATTGAGAAAGCCGTCGCGGCCTCCATGGATCTGACCCCAAGGGGTATTCGTGAGCATCTGGAGCTCAACAAACCAGTCTACCAGCGCACCGCGGCGTACGGGCACTTTGGGCGTGAGCCGGAAGCGGATGGCGGATTTTCCTGGGAAAGGACAGATCTCGTCGATGCTTTGAAGAAGTCAATTTAGCATCGGCTTTTGTCCGTGAATCGCAGGTTAACTGTGGATAAATTTGGCTTTCACATCGTTTTCTTGCTGGCATGACCAAGCGAACTCATCCTTCTGGTGCGCCCTGGCGTAACTTTTACGGGCGCACCAAAGGCAAGACGCTGCGAAAGTCGCAAGAGATCTATCTGGATGAGGATCTGGCCAAGCTCTCGCCCGGGCCGGTGGATTGGGACATCAACCCAGATCGCCAGCCGCTTGACCTCAAAGATATTTTCGATGGCCGCGATGTGTGGCTGGAGATTGGCTTTGGCGGCGGTGAGCACATGGTGCACCAGGCCGCCCTGTCGCCCAAGGTGGGGATCATCGGGTGTGAGCCGTACATCAACGGCGTGGCCATGCTTCTGGGTAAAATCCGCGAGGCGGAGTGCGATAACATCCGTATACACCCCGGAGATGTGCGTGATCTCTTTGATGTGCTGCCTGACGCATCCATCGCCAAGGCTTTCCTGCTGTATCCTGATCCATGGCCAAAGAAGCGCCACCATCGGCGGCGTTTTGTGACGCGTGAATATCTGGAGCCGTTGTCGCGCGTGTTGCAGCAAGGGGCAGAGTTTCGCGTGGCGACCGACATACCTGATTACGTGCGCCAAGCCTTAGAAGAGGTCCCAAAGCACGGGTTTTCATGGGCTGCGGAACGACCGCAAGATTGGCGCGTGGCCTGGCCGGATTGGACCCGTACTCGGTACGAAGCCAAAGCCCTGCGGGAAGGGCGCGTGCCGCATTATCTGACGTTTTTCAAAGACTAAGGGCAGAACTCCTGCGCCTTTTCGCGACCGGGAACGGCCCGATTGCGGTCAAAGGCGATTGCCAAGACGCTCCAGCATACCGAGGCACAAAGCGAGCTGGTCGATTTCCACGTATTCATCGGCCTTGTGCGCCTGTTCAATCGACCCAGGGCCGCAAATCGCCACGGACATGCCGGCCTGTTGAAAGAGCCCGGCTTCGGTGCCGAAGGCCACCAGGTCCGTCCCGTTTGCGCCGGTCAGCTCCATCACCAGATCCCGCGCTTCATTCTCTACCGTAGGCAGCAACCCTTCCACTTCGGCGAGGACTTCGGTGGTGATCGTAGCATCGGGATCCACGTTGTGCATCGCAGGCAACAAAATATCCTGGCACAGCTTGTTGAGCGCGTCATGTACAAAGGCCGCATCTGATGGGTGTACCGGTCGCATGTCCCACGCCACGGTGGCGCGATCCGGGATCACATTGTGGGCGACGCCACCACTCAGCGATCCAGTGCTCAGCGTGGTCCAGGGCGGGGTGAAGTTTGACCCTTGAGGCACACGGGCGCGCAGCTCAGCTTTCAATGCGATGATTTTGTTTACAAACTGGGCCGCATACTCCACCGCATTCACGCCCAGATCAGGGGCAGATCCATGCCCGGCCAACCCTGTGAAATAGGTTGTGTACTCATAACAGCCTTTGTGCCCGTCGATGACTTGCATGAGCGTGGGTTCACCAACAATGGCAAGCGACGGGGCGACGCCCAGCTGTTCGAGGCTTTTCACGAGCTTTTGGGCCCCAAAACACCCGGTTTCTTCGTCATAGGTATAGGCGAAATGAATGGGGCGATCTTTGACCTGCGCGGCGTAATGGGGCGCCATCACCGTAGCGGCGGCCACAAACCCTTTCATGTCGCAGGACCCGCGGCCGTAGAGCCGGGTATCTTTCTGGATCATAGAAAAGGGATCAGACGCCCAAACCTGATCTTGCACGGGCACCACATCCGTGTGACCGGAGAGCACGATGCCGCCATCAACGTCCGGCCCTATAGTGCCAAAAAGATTGGCTTTTTCGCCTGTCTCGTCATGGAAAATCTTGACGCTTGCACCGGCATCTTCCAAGCGTTGCGCGAGATAGGCGATAATGTCGAGATTGCTGTCGCTTGATATCGTGGGATAGGCAATCAGATCGCCCAGCATGTCTTGGGTTTGGGTCAGTGTATCCATGACGCGAAGGTGCTGCCAACGCGGGCGATGGTCAAGCGCGGAGAACCTGTAAGCCGGATTCTGTCCTGGGGTTGCCCCCATGGATGACCATTCATCTGCGCGCGCGGTTGCCTGCGCGCTCTAGCTGCCAACCCGAACCGCTGGGCCAAGGCTGGCCCGCATGCGGTTCCTATTCGGCATTGCTCCCGGTGGGGCTTGCCATGCCGGTCCGGTTGCCCGTCCCGCGGTGGGCTCTTACCCCACCGTTTCACCCTTACCCAAGCGTGTCGCGTCAGCGATGCGCGGGGCGGTTTGATTTCTGTGGCGCTTTCCCTCGGGTTGCCCCGGCCGGGCGTTACCCGGCACCGTTGCCTTGTGGAGTCCGGACTTTCCTCGCATCTGACTGGGCCAAACACGCGGCCATCCAGTTCTCCGCGCGGGGCTGGACTACGCCGATCATACGGTACGGTCAATCCCGAAGCGGTGCGCCAGGTTGGCCATCATGGCCTTGTCCACTGTGTCAGGCCCAGATGTCGCCCCCGCGTTCATTGGGCGAAACCTCTGCCGAAAAGCGTCCAAAACAACCGCTTCACCTTCGTCCGTTGGGTAGCCAAAGGTCGACGCGCTGGTCAGGAAGTTTGCAGTGTTTTGTGCCGAGCTATCAGGCCAAACCGAGAGGCCCGCCAAGGCCAGCCTTCGCCAATCAAAGCGACGGCCCGGGTCGGCCTTGCGCGTGGGGGCAAAATCGGAGTGCCCGATGACCCCGTGTTTGGGAATGGCCCACCTTTTCATGATCTGCGGTAGCAGAGCCTCCAAGGCATCCATCTGAGGCGCGGAAAAGGGCGTCGTGCCACGGTTGGAAAGCTCAATCCCGATGGAGCGGGAATTGACGTCAGATTGGCCTCGCCAGGAGCCTTGCCCTGCATGCCAGGCCCTGCGGTCTTCTTTCACGAGTTGCAGCAGTTCACCCTGATCAGAGATAAGGTAATGCGCCGACACTTCCGCGCCCGGGTCGCAAAGCCGTTGCAAAGCTTCGTCACAAGACGCCATTTCTGTGTAGTGAAGCACGATGAGCTCTGGTTGCAAACTGTTCCGCCGTTCCCCGAAATTCGGTGATGGGTGCCAACGGACATTGAGGCTCACGCGCGGTTAGCCGTTTGTGGCGTTGCGAAACGGGGCCGGGTTCCAGTTGCAGGCAAATCCATCGCCATCAGGGTCAAGACCAAGCCTGTCGCGATCCGGTCCGCCCCGTTCGAGGAAATCCTGTTGCGCGCGATCCGGAGAGCCGTATTCAGCGCAATTTCTGGCAAACCGGGCGTCTTGATTGATGCCCACACGCTTGTAGATGCGGGTGCCCACCGGATGCGTGGTCGACAGGGCATAGGCCACGATATTGGGCCTTGGATCGTCGACGCGATCGGGCAGGGCCGTGGGCTGTACCACCTGATACTGCGCTCTATTTTGTTCAATGAGAGCGGCATCGCTTTCGATCGAGCGCACGTTATCCACCGCTTCAAAATCGTTTTCAACAGAGATCCCCGCCGCGCTTTCCACGGTCTGCGGCGCAGGGTTTGAGGGGCTGGCCTGCAGTGGCTGTGTTCCGGAGCTTGAACGCGTGGCCGCCAATGTGGCCGCTGTCGCATCGGCTATGGTTTGCTGTTCATTTATCGCAGAGAGCGGTGTGCCAACGGTCGCGCTGGTCAGGGACTCTTCGGACAAAGCGGATGCGGGCGGCAGGGGCGACACTGTGCTAGCGGCGCGTGCCTGTGCTGCTTGCTGGGCCTGATATTCGTTGTAGTCCCCAAAACCAACGCCTGCAGCGCTGTCAGGAATGTTTGGCGAACACGCTGAAATGGCCAAAAAGGCCAATGGAAACGTTGCGATGCGCATGGGTGGCTACTCTGTCTGCTGCTGTGCCAATTTTAATTTTGCAGAGATATTACCACCATTTTGACGGTTTGGCCAGAAATCCGGCGGCCGTCTCCAAAGTGTAAGCGGTGTTCAGCAAATCGCCTTCTTCCCAAGGACGGCCAATCAGCTGCAGGCCAAGAGGCAACCCCTGCGCGTCAACGCCCGCGGGCACAGAAATGCCCGGCAAACCCGCGAGATTGACCGTGACCGTGAAGACATCGTTGAGATACATGGCCACCGGATCCACGTCTGCCATCTCGCCCAATCCGAAGGCGGCCGAGGGTGTGGCGGGGGTCAGGATGGCATCGACGCCTTCGGCAAAAACGTCGTCAAAGTCCTTTTTGATCAGCGCCCGAACCTTCCGCGCGCGGTTGTAATAGGCGTCATAAAAGCCGGCTGAGAGGACATATGTTCCGATCATCACGCGGCGTTTAACCTCGGCCCCGAAGCCTTCGGCGCGGGTCTTTTCATACATCTCGGTGATGCCGTCGCCTTGCGCCAGTTGCGCGCGATGGCCATAGCGCACCCCGTCGTAGCGCGCGAGGTTTGATGAGGCCTCGGCCGGTGCAAGCACGTAATAGGCGGGCAGGGCGTATTTGGTGTGTTTGAGCGAGATATCCCGGATCTCAGCGCCTGCGTCGCGCAGCATCTCTGTGCCCGATTGCCAGAGCGCTTCGATTTCATCGGGCATGCCATCCATGCGATATTCCTTTGGAATACCAATGGTTTTGCCTTTGATGTCGCCGGTGAGCATGGCCTCGAAATTCGGCACTGGCAAATCGGCAGAGGTGCTGTCCTTGGGATCGTGGCCGCACATCGTCTCAAGCATGATGGCCGCGTCGCGCACGGATTTTGTCATCGGGCCCGCCTGATCCAAGGACGAGGCAAAGGCGACAATGCCCCAACGAGAGCACCGGCCATAGGTGGGCTTGATGCCGGTGATGCCGGTGAAGGCGGCGGGCTGACGGATGGAGCCACCGGTATCCGTGCCGGTGGCTGCCAAACAGAGATCGGCCGCCACGGCGCTGGCTGATCCGCCTGAGGAGCCGCCCGGCGTCAACGCGGCGTCATCATTGCCCCGGCGCCAGGGGTTGACGGCATTGCCATAAGTTGAGGTCTCATTTGAAGAGCCCATGGCGAACTCATCCATGTTGAGCTTGCCCAGCATGATCGCGCCTGCATCAAAGAGGTTCTGGCTCACCGTGCTTTCATATTCGGGTTTGAAGCCGTTGAGGATTGCGCTGGCGGCCTGGCTGGGCACGCCTTTGGTGCAGAAAAGGTCCTTGATGCCGATTGGTACGCCGCACATGGCGGGGGCCTCTTCGCTCCCTTGCAGTCGCGCCTCGGCGGCTTTGGCCTGTTCCATCGCGATCTCGGGCGTGTGATGCACGAACGCGTTCAGCGCGCCCGCGTCCTCCACTGCCTTCAGGCAGGCCTCGGTCAGTTCCGTGGCCGTAATCTCGCCCGAGCGCAGCCGATCGCGGGCCTCGGATATGGTCAGGGTGTTTAGCTCACTCATCGCTCATTCCACCACTTTGGGCACGGCAAAAAAGCCCTCACGGGCATCGGGGGCATTCTTAAGCACCTTGGATTGCTGATCGCCGTCGCTTACCTCATCATCCCGGCGCTTCAGGCGCATGGGCGTGACCGAGGTCATGGGCTCTACACCGTCAATATCGACCTCGCCCAATTGTTCTATGAACCCAAGGATGGCATTGAACTCTTCCGCCAATACGGGAAGATCGGCATCATCCACTTCGATGCGGGCCAGCTTCGCCACGCGGGCGGCGGTTTGGGTGTCAATGGACATCGGCGTGCTCCTGATTTTGGCCTTATCTCTTGGCGTCGTCCTGATGTTGCGTTCGTTTAGCCCTGCGTCGGGATGCGCGCAAGCATGTGACGGCGGTAAACCTCAATCATCCAGCCCAGCATGATCGCGTTGAGAATGTGCCAGGCGAAATGAGTGCCTAATGGGATCGTCTCGCAGAGCGGTTGATCCAGGGACCGCATGGTGATCGACACCATCAAAATGGCCACGCCAATGAGCAAACCTTTTGCCGTTGCCGGGTGTTTGCGCAGCAGGAAAACACCGTAAAGCGCAATGAGCAGCGCGACCGACAGGTAGGAGGCAGATACGCCGAGAAGTGGCAAATATGAGAACACTGGCGTCACAAGCGCCGCAAACGGGAAAAACGCCAGCACGGATGCACCGGACCAAAGAGAGGAAAGGCCGAGGTAATCGCGGCTGGCGGCAAAAAGATAGAGCAGGATAAAGAGCAAAATCGCGCCCACATCTGCCAAACCCGACCACCCGTTGGCATGGGTGTGAAAGAGAAAACTGCCCACGCCGATGCCCGCGAGGACAAACACCAAAGCCCAGGCAATCGGCAGCGACGTGTCGCGCAACCGGTAGGCCATAAAAGCGGCAGCAAACAGGAATGCGGCATTGGTCAGCGCGTTGATCGGCTCTGCCCAGTAGCTGGGGTCGAGCCGTTCACAATAGATATCGACGCTTTCAGTCCATTCCATGCGGTTTTCGCTTTCTTCCTGGGTCAAGCTTGATAAAGCGTCCGGCCTTTACCCAGAGACATCAGATAAAGTCCGGGCGCGCTATGTTCATACGGCGCGCTGCATGCGGCCAAAAGCTGTGATTTAGGTTTTGGGTCGAATGCATTAGGGTCATGGCCAAAGATAGGGAGGATAGGATGAAAATCACTTGGCTTGGACATGGGTCATTTCGGATTGAGATTGGTGAACAGGTTTTGCTGCTTGATCCATGGCTTTCTGGGAACCCCATGTTGCCGGAGGTAAGCCATGATGCCGCCGTGGCGGGCGCCACCCATATCCTCCTGACGCATGCGCATTTTGATCATGTGGCCGATACGTTGGATCTGTCCCGCAAGCTCCATGTTCCCGTGGTTGGGCAGTATGATCTGCTGTCCTTTTGGGAAGAGCATGAAGGCATCGCCACCGTGGGCTTTAACAAAGGCGGCACGGTGGATCTTGGCGGGGTGCACGTGACGATGGTGCACGCGGTTCATTCTACGAGTTTCGGCACGGAAAATGGCCCCAATGTGCCCGGCACGGAATGCGGGTTTATTATCGCCGGTGAGGGGCATACCATTTACGCCAGCGGGGACACCGATGTGATGGCGGATATGAAGATCTTCAACGATCTGCACGCGCCCGATATCGGCATTCTCTGCGCTGGCGGGCACTTCACGATGGACATGAAACGCGCCGCCTTTGCCGCCAAAACCTTCTTTGATTTCAAGACGGTGATCCCGTGCCATTACAAGACCTTCCCTATCCTGGAGCAATCTGCCGACGCGCTGGTCGCGGGCCTGCCGGGCGTCAATGTAATCGAGCCTGAGGTCATGGAAGCCATTGAGATCTAGGCCTGATCGGCTCAATCTTTTCGCAAGTACCCTCGGCCACCAAGGCCGCTGGAATACAAAATTCTGTCACCGGCGGTCGGCAAAGAACGCTTTCAGCAAAGCCTCGCATTCCTCTGCGGCAATGCCATCATAGACCTCCGGGCTGTGGTGGCATTGCGGGTGCTCAAACACCCGCGCGCCATGCAGAACGCCACCCGATTTTGGGTCCGCCGCACCGAAATACAGACGATTGATGCGCGCCGCGGCGATCGCGCCGGCGCACATGGGGCAGGGCTCCAGCGTGACGTAGAGATCGTGACCAATGAGCCGTTCCATCTCCAGAACCTCGCAAGCGGCGCGAATGGCCAGCATTTCGGCATGGGCTGTGGGGTCGTTGAGTGCTCGCGTTTCATTGCCTGCGCGCGCGATGACCCGGCCCTTTCCGTTCACCACGACCGCGCCCACGGGCACCTCGCCGCGGTCCCCGGCCTGTCGCGCCTCCTCTAGGGCTGCATCCATGAAAGATAGAAACGCCATGGCGCTGCTTGCCGCGTTTGGAGAGCTTTCGCAAGCGTGGGATATCGGGTAAGCGGCGGGGTATGACACAGCCCCCGCAAAAAAACTCTCCCAAAGGTGACCGGATCGCCAAAGTCATTGCGCGCTCTGGCCGGGCCAGCCGACGCGAGGCAGAAAGGCTCATTGAGGCGGGCAAGGTTACGCTCAATGGCAAGTTGGTGGAGCGGGCGGCGCTCAATGTCACCGAAAAAGATCACATTGAGGTCGATGGTGTCGCGATCAGTGCGCCGGAACCGGCCCGCCTTTGGCTTTATCACAAGCCCACGGGGTTGGTGACCACGGCCAAGGATGAACAGGGCCGAGCGACGGTCTTTGACGATCTGCCCGAGGATATGCCGCGTGTCATGAGCGTGGGGCGGCTCGATCTAAATTCGGAAGGCCTGCTGTTGCTGACCAATGATGGCGGGGTGAAACGCAAGCTGGAGCTGCCGTCGACGGGTTGGCTCAGGCGGTATCGCGTGCGCGTCAAAGGCAGGCCGCAAGACGCCACGCTGGAGCCGCTGCGCCAAGGCTTGGAGCTTGACGGAGAGCGCTTTCAGCCGATGACCGTGACGCTCGATCGCCAAACCGGCGCAAATGCTTGGCTAACCGTCGCGCTTAGGGAAGGGCGAAACCGCGAAATACGCCGCGCAATGGACGCGGTGGGGCTGATGGTCAACCGGCTCATTCGTGTGTCCTACGGGCCGTTTCAACTGGCGCAATTGAAACCCGGTGAGGTCGAAGAGATCCGCCCGCGGGTGCTCAGAGACCAGCTAGGCCTTGCCCCTCTCAAAGAAAAACCAACAGGACGGGCTAAGCCCCAGCGACGCCGCAAGCCCAGGAGCACACCGCGCCTTTGACACGGACCATTTGCACCAGGGCGCGCATTCTTTGAAAGAATGCGGTGCGAAATCTTTCAAAAATTTCGGGTTCCTGGCGCTGCGATAGCAATGCAAAGCAATCTTGGGCCGTCATTGCTGCAGTTGCATCCGTGCGGAAACTTGCTAATCAGCGCGTGACCAGTAACGGAGATCCTTATGAGCCTCATCATCGATATTCACGCCCGCGAAATCCTAGACAGCCGGGGCAACCCCACTGTCGAGGTTGATGTCGTTCTTGAAGACGGCACGATGGGGCGCGCCGCTGTGCCGTCTGGGGCCTCTACTGGCGCGCATGAGGCAGTGGAAAAGCGCGATGGCGATAAAGCCCGCTACATGGGCAAAGGCGTGCTTGAGGCCTGTGCGTCCGTGAATGGGGAAATTGCCGAGGCGCTTGCGGGCATGGATGCCACCGAACAAGTGTCCATCGACGAGGCGATGATCGAGCTTGATGGCACGCCGAACAAGGGCCGCTTGGGCGCCAATGCGATCCTTGGCGTTTCCCTCGCCACGGCCAAAGCAGCCGCTGATTACACCACGCAGCCGCTCTTTCGCTATGTCGGCGGAACCTCTGCGCGGGTGCTGCCGGTGCCCATGATGAACATCATCAATGGTGGCGAACACGCTGATAACCCCATCGACATTCAGGAATTCATGATCATGCCGGTCAGCGCGACCAACATTCGCGACGGCGTGCGCATGGGCGCGGAAGTGTTCCATACCCTGAAGAAAGAGCTGTCTGCGGCGGGTCTTTCCACGGGCATTGGCGACGAGGGTGGCTTTGCCCCCGACATCAGCTCCACCCGTGCTGCACTGGATTTCATTCTAAGCTCGATTGAGAAGGCAGGCTACAAGCCCGGCGAGGATATCTATCTCGCGCTCGACTGCGCTGCGACCGAGTACTTCAAAGACGGCAAGTATGAGATCTCGGGCGAGCGGCTTTCGCTGAGCCCTGAGGAAAATGCCGACTATCTCAAGGCGTTGGTCAATGACTACCCGATCATCTCCATCGAAGACGGGATGAGCGAAGATGACTGGGACGGTTGGGTCGCGCTCACCCAAGCCATAGGGGACAAGGTGCAGCTTGTGGGCGATGACCTCTTTGTCACCAATCCGGCACGGCTCGCGGAGGGCATTGCGAAAGGCGCGGCCAATTCGATGCTCGTCAAGGTTAACCAGATCGGCACGCTCACCGAAACCCTGCGCGCGGTCGATATGGCCCATCGCGCCGGCATGACCAATGTGATGTCGCACCGCTCGGGCGAGACCGAAGATGCCACCATCGCCGATCTCGCTGTGGCCACCAATTGCGGGCAGATCAAAACCGGCTCGCTGGCGCGGTCTGATCGGTTGGCCAAGTACAATCAGCTGATCCGCATCGAAGAGGCGCTGGGAGACACGGCGCAATACGCTGGGTCCTCCATCCTCAAGGGCTGATGACCGCAGCAGAGATCATCGACACGCTGGGTCTCTCCCCGCATCCAGAGGGCGGGCATTTCCGCGAAACCTGGAGGGCCGCGGGAAAGGGCCGGGCGGCGGGCACGGCGATCTATTTTCTGCTGGAAGGTGGTCAAATCAATCGCTGGCACAGGGTGGACGCCGCTGAGATCTGGCATTTCTACGCGGGCGATCCTCTGATCCTGCGCATGTCTGAGACGGATGACGGCCCGGCTGAACGACACGTGCTCGGCCCTGATCTGGCAACTGGTGCGCGACCTCAGGTGATCATACCTCCGGGCTGGTGGCAGCGCGCGGAATGTTCAGGTGATTTCACCTTGGTGGGGTGCACTGTCTCGCCGGGCTTTGAGTTTGAACGATTTGAACTTGCGAGAGACGGGTTCGACATACCCGAAATTTGATCGGTGTTCGTCTGGGCTTGAAGCTAATGCCTGACAATGGTTGTTTTGCAACCAAGTCCGAGGGTCCTGAACGAGCACATGCAAAAAGATCTGATCTTCGATTTCGACGGCGTGATCGCAGACACGCGCGACATGCTCTTCAACCTCTTTTTGGATTATCACCCGACCCTTTCGGACGAAGACTTCCTCGCGCATTTTGACGGCAATGTGTACGAAAATCCCCGGGTCAAGTTCACGCCAGAAAACGCGGATCATCTCAACGACCAATATTGCCAAAGGATCGATGTCTCGCAGGTCCTGGCATCTATCGATCCCATTAAGCGTTTAAGTGCGCATCACCGCCTCTTTATCGTCTCAAGCGGCGATGAGCGCGCCATCAATCAGGTGTTGGACGCTGCTGGTGTCGGACATCACTTTGCAGCGATCTTTGGGCACAACACGCACAGGTCCAAAGTGGCAAAGTTCGGAATCATAAGAGATAAGTTCGGAGCGTCGCTCGATCAGGCGCTGTTTGTGACCGACACATTGGGCGATGTCCGCGAGGCCAAGAAAGTCGGTCTCACAACACTTGCAGAGACGTTTGGCTACCACGACCGGCAACGGCTCTCACAGGGCAGTCCCTGGGACATCGTGGACACCTGGCCAGACGTAGAGCGCGCCGTTGAGCGGTGCTTTTCCGGCTGAATTCATTCCACTGAGGCGCTCGCCTGCACCAGCTCTGCAACCGATGGGCCCAGTGCTTCGACAATGCGTGCCACGCCGTCTGCGTTTGGATGAATTCCGTCACTTTGAAAGTATGCGCGCAGCTCGGCCAGATCATCTGATCCCAAACCTTTGAAAAAACTATCGAAAAAGAGTGTTCCATAGGCCTGGGCCAGCTCAGGATAGAGCGCATCGAAATCTTGTTTATAGTCCGGTCCGTAATTGCCAGGGGCGGGCATCGCGACGAGGAGCACGCGGATACCCTCCGTCTCGGCCACTTTCAGGATTGTCTCGATGTTGTCCCGTGCCTGAGCCGGGTCGAGACCGCGCAACATGTCATTTGCGCCCAAGTTGACGATCATCGCGTCCACCTCTGGCGTCAGGCTCCATGCAACGCGCGCCGCGCCGCCCGCTGTCGTGTCACCCGAAACGCCCGCATTTATCAGCGTGGCCTCAATGCCTTGCGTGTCCAGCCAGCGTTGGAGCTGCGGGACAAACCCGTCTGGCTCGGGCAGGCCAAACCCCTGTGTCAGGCTGTCTCCCAAAGCCAAAACGGTCACATCGTCGGCCATCACCGGCGTAGCCAGCAGCAGAAGACCCGCCATCGTCTTGCCCAGCCGCCTGGCCACCCCATATGTCAAAAACGCAACCCGAGAACCCACCATGTCCAATCCTGTCTTGTCACTGCAAGCCGCCTCGCTGTCTCTTGACGGCAATGCTGGCCCTGTTTCGATACTTGATGCGATCTCGCTGGATGTCCACGGGCAGGAAACGGTCGGGTTGGTGGGGCCGTCCGGGTCCGGCAAATCTTCGCTTTTGATGTTAATGGGCGGGTTGGAACAGGCCACATCTGGCAAAGTCATGGCGTTGGGCCATGACCTTACCACTATGTCGGAAGATGCGCTTGCGCGGCTGAGGCGGGATCACTTTGGCGTCGTGTTTCAAAGCTTTCACCTGATCCCGACGATGACGGCGATTGAAAATGTCGCGGCACCGTTGGAACTCGCCGGTGTTGCCGATGCCTATGATCGCGCGGAGGCAGAGCTTAGGGCAGTTGGTCTGAGCGAGCGCGTCGATCATTACCCGTCGCAGATGTCTGGGGGAGAGCAGCAACGCGTGGCACTGGCCCGGGCCGCTGCACCGCGACCGGATATCCTCTTGGCGGATGAGCCGACCGGCAATTTGGACTCAGTCAATGGTGCGGCAATCATCGATCTGCTCTTCGGTCTGCGCGAACGCCACAGTGCAACGCTCGTCATGGTCACCCATGCGCCTGATCTGGCGGCCCGCTGTGACCGGGTGATCACCCTCACTGATGGCCGTATTGCGACGACCGAGGCCGCCGCATGAGCCTGCGCGTCGCGGCGCGGTTTGCCGCACGAGAGTTGCGGGGCGGGCTCAAGGGCTTCCGCGTGTTTCTCGGTTGCGTCATCCTGGGTGTCGCTGCCATCGCCGCGGTGGGCACGGTCCGTGAAAGCATTTCAGAAGGTCTTTCCCAAGAAGGCGCGCGCCTTTTGGGCGGGGACGCAGAGATTGAGCTGACCTACCGCTTTGCCACGGACGAAGAGCGTGCCTGGATCGACAATGCTGCCGTTGAAAGCTCTGAGATCGTGGATTTCCGATCTATGGCCACGGCGCTTGATGAGGCTGGCGAAGAGGTGCGTGGGTTAACCCAAGTTAAGTCTGTCGACGGCGCGTATCCCTTGGTGGGCGAGGTGGAGCTGGACCCGCAGATGCCGCTCGACGCAGCTTTGTCCGGGGCAGACGGCTTGCCTGGTGCCGTTGTGCATCCTTTGCTTCTCAACCGATTGGAGCTGGATGTCGGTGACATCATGCGGCTGGGCACGCAAGATTTTGTGGTGATGGCGGCGCTTCAATCTGAGCCCGACAACGTCACGGCTGGGTTCGCCCTCGGGCCACGCACGATCGTGGCCACTGACGCGCTGGCGAATTCTGGGCTTTTGGCACCTGGTACGCTCTTTACGACCCGCTACCGCTTGGATTTGCCAACCGGCACGGATTTGGCCGCCACTCAGGCCGAGGCCCAGGCCGCACTTGAAGACAGCGGTCTCAGGTGGTCGGACGCACGCAACGGCGCGCCGGGCGCCGCAGAGTTTGTCGACAGGCTTGGCGCATTTCTCGTCCTGGTGGGTTTGAGTGGATTGGCCGTCGGGGGTGTGGGGATCTCCGCAGCATTGAGAGGCTACCTCGCCGGGAAAACCGAGGTTATCGCAACATTGCGCACGCTGGGGGCCAGCCAACGCGTGATTTTCATGACCTATTTCCTGCAGGTGGGGGCTCTAGCGGTGTTGGGCATCCTGCTTGGCCTCTTATTGGGCGTCGGCCTACCTATTGCGCTCGCACCGGTGATTGAAGCGCGGCTGCCTGTGCCGGCCGTATTCAGCGCCTATCCAAGGCCCATGGCCGAGGCCGCGCTTTACTCCGTTCTGACCGTTCTCATTTTCACGCTGTGGCCGTTGGCGCGGGCACGGGATGTGCGTGCGGCGGCGCTCTATCGCGATGCACTCAATCAAGCGCGCGCCATTCCAGCGCCGATCTTTCTGGTATGGACGGTTGTGTTGCTCCTCGCCCTCATCCTCGCCGCGACGTTTTTCTCTGGCACGCTGTGGCTGACACTCTGGACGGCAGGCGGCATTCTGGGCGCGCTCTTCATGCTCACACTAGCGGCCTTTGCGATCCGCGCTCTGTCGGCTTTTTTGCGCCCTCGGATGCGTGGTCGGCCCGCGCTTGGTTGGGCGTTGGCCGCGATTGGCGGTCCGGGCAGCACCGCCGCGCCTGTGGTGCTCTCGCTTGGGCTCGGGCTGTCGGTGTTGGCGGCGGTGGGCCAGATCGATCAAAACCTGCGCGGTGCGATTGAGCGGGATCTGCCGGATCAGGCGCCGTCGTTCTTCTTCGTCGATATTCAAAAGGATCAGATGCACGGGTTTTTGGCACGGATGGAGGGCGATGAGGGTGTCACGCGCATCGACCAGGCCCCGATGCTGCGTGGCATCATCACGCGCATCAATGGCGAACCGGCCGTGGATGTCGCGGGCAATCATTGGGTGCTCGAAGGCGATCGCGGCGTGACCTATGCCGCCGGCCAACCCGACCGCGAAACACTGACCGAGGGAGATTGGTGGTCGGAGGATTACACAGGTGAGCCGCTTGTCAGTTTCTCTGCGGAAGAGGGTGAGGAGATGGGGCTCAAACTAGGTGATCAGCTGACAGTCAACATTCTGGGTCGCGATGTTACGGCGCGGGTGAGCTCTTTCCGGGCGGTCGATTTCTCAACCGCGGGGATGGGCTTTATTCTGGTGATGAATGAGGCCGCTCTGGCCGGGGCACCTCACACGTTTCTGGCCACCGTTTACTCCGATCAGGAGGCCGAGGCCGCGATTTTCAACGATGTGACAAAGGCCTATCCCAATGTGACGGCGGTGCGGGTCCGCGATGCCATTGAGCAGTTCAGTGGTCTGCTGGCCGGGCTTGCATCTGCCACGGCTTGGGGTGCGGCCATAACGCTGCTCACCGGGTTTTTGGTTCTGATCGGCGCCGCCGCTGCCGACCAGAGGTCGCGCAGTTACGAGGCGGCCATCCTGAAGACACTTGGCGCCACCCGCGCGCGTATTCTGGCGGGATTGACGTTGCGCGCGGGCCTTCTGGGCGCGGCGGCCGGATCTGTTGCTTTGGCCGCTGGCGTCAGCGGTGCCTGGGCGGTCAGCCGTTTCATCATGGAGACGAGTTTCGAAGTGGCCTGGGGCCCGGCGATCGGAGTGGTTTTTGGCGGCGCGCTCATTTCGCTGCTTGCGGGTCTGGGTTTCGCCCTGGGGCCGATGTCAGCGAAACCCGCGCGCGTCCTGAGAAGCGCAGATTGATATCGCGACAAACGTGGGGCCACCTTCCTTAACGCGTACAGTGCATTTGTGGGGCAAGCCCACCAAACCCCCGCCGGAGGCGTAAAATCTCACGTGAGACGCGCGCGTTGCGCATTCGGGGAGACGCCGAAGTTTTTTCGGTAGACCTTGGCGAAATGCGTGGTAGACCGAAAACCCGTTGCCATCGCAACCTCTGTGACCGAGCGCTCACTTTGCAAAAGCAGGTTGCGCGCCTTTTGCAGGCGCAGATCGAGATAGTATTGCGAGGGCGAACATTGCATGTGGCGGCGAAACAGCCGCTCTAGCTGGCGCGTGGAAATGCCCACTTCATCTGCCACTTCGCCTGTGGCCATCGGCTCTTCGATGTTTTCCGACATGCAATGGATCGCGCGGGTCAGGCGAGGGTTGCGGATCCCTAGCTTGGCCTGCACCGACAGCTTCTGATCCGCGCTGCCTTCTCGCACGGTGTTGTAGACCATCTGATCGGCCACGCGATTGGCCAGAGCCTGGCCATGGGTCTGGCCGATGAGATGCAGCATCAGATCTGCCGTCGCCGTTCCGCCAGAGGCCGTGATGATCGCTTCATCGGCGACAAACACATTGGGCACCAGCTCTATCTCCGGAAACTCTTCGGTGAAGAGATCATGGTAGTGCCAGTGAATGGCCGCGCGCGCGCCGTCGAGCATTCCCGCATAGGCGAGGATGTATGCCCCTGAACAGAGCGCGCCGATCTTCGCGCCGTGGGACCGTTCTCGCCGCAACGCGCCAAGCAGCGGTTTGGTCATGTGGTGGCGCATATGAGACCCCGCCAGCACGAACACTCGGTCAGCGGGTCCGTGGCTGTCGAAGCTGTTGTGCACATTCAGCACGGTGCCTGCAGAGCACACCGCCGTCTCACCATTCTCTGAGGCAAAGCTCCATTCGTAGAGCGTCTCCCCCGACTCCCGATTGGCAAGCCGCAACGGTTCTACCGCGCAGGAAAACGCGATATGGGCGAAATCCTCGACAAGATAAAACACAAAGCGTTCGGGCGTGGGCATGGATGCGGTCCTTGCTGGCTAACGCTGGCGTTAGATCAGGTTGGTTTTTCGCGCAAGCCCGACGTTACTCTGCGGCTTCGGCATATTCCTCCATGGGCGGGCAGGTGCAGACCAGGTGGCGGTCGCCATAGGCATTGTCCACGCGATTGACTGGGGGCCAGTATTTGTCCACGCGGAACGCGCCGGGTGGGAAGCAGGCCTGATCGCGCGAATAGGGGCGATCCCAGTCGCGCACCAGATCTTCCATGGTGTGCGGCGCGTTCTTGAGCGGGTTGTTATCATGATCGATATGGCCTTCTTCGATATCGCGGATCTCGGCGCGGATGGCCAGCATGGCGTCGCAGAACCGGTCCAGCTCGGCCTTCGTTTCCGACTCTGTGGGCTCAATCATCAGCGTGCCCGCCACCGGCCAGCTCATGGTGGGCGCGTGAAAGCCATTGTCGATGAGCCGCTTGGCGATGTCATCGACACTGACCTGAGCGCTGTCCATGAAGGGGCGGGTGTCGATGATGCACTCGTGCGCCACACGGCCCTTAGACCCGCGGTAGAGCACGTCATAGGCCCCTTCAAGCCGCTGGGCGATGTAATTGGCATTGAGTATCGCCACGCGCGTCGCCTGTGTCAGCCCGTCTCCGCCCATCAGCAAGGTGTAAGCATAGCTTATGGGCAGGATGGACGGCGATCCAAAGGGCGCGGCCGAAACCGGCCCCTCAGTGCCACCTGTTTCAGGATGGCCGGGCAGATGGGCTGCAAGATGCGCCTTCACACCAATGGGTCCCATGCCGGGGCCACCACCGCCATGGGGGATGCAGAAGGTCTTGTGCAGATTGAGGTGGCTCACATCGCCGCCCACATCGCCGGGGCGCGCAAGGCCCACCATCGCGTTGAGGTTTGCCCCATCAATGTACACCTGCCCGCCGTGATCATGCACGATTTGGCAGACATCCTTTACGTCCTCTTCGAACACCCCGTGAGTGGACGGATAGGTGATCATGCACCCGGCGAGGTGTTCGGAATGTGTCTGCGCTTTCTCGCGGAAATCTTCGACATCGATATCCCCGTTCTCGGCAGATTTCACGGGCACCACTTTCCAGCCCACCATTTGTGCGCTGGCCGGGTTCGTGCCATGGGCATTCATCGGTATGAGACACACGTTGCGGTGGCCTTCACCATTGGCGCGGTGATAGGCCGCGATGGTCAGCAGACCTGCATATTCGCCCTGCGCGCCGGAATTCGGCTGCATGGAGATCGCATCATACCCGGTGATCGTACACAGCTTGGCTTTCAGATCATCAATCAGCTCTTTGTAGCCCTCCGCCTGATCGGCCGGGCAGAACGGGTGCAGGCGGGAAAACTCGCGCCAACTCACCGGCATCATTTCTGCCGCAGAGTTGAGCTTCATCGTGCAGGACCCAAGCGGGATCATCGCGCGGTCCAGCGCCAGATCGCGATCCGCCAGCCTGCGCATGTAGCGCATCATTTCGGTCTCTGCGCGGTTCATGTGAAAGATCGGATGCGTGAGGTAATCCGTCCGACGGTGCATTCCGTCGGGGATGCGGTATTCGGGTGTAAATTCGCAGTCTTTTTTGGTCAGACCAAAGGCGCGCCACACGGCTTCAATGTT
>CAKZYL010000500.1 GCA_937884705.1 uncultured Roseovarius sp.
CGCAAAGGCCGCGCATCATGAGCGATCTGGCCCACCACCTGCCCGGTATCCTCGCCGCCTATTCAATCCTGCTTGTGGGCGCCTCCTCGCCCGGGCCTGCCGTCGCCATGCTTCTGGGCATCGCCACCACCCAAGGCCGCACCCAGAGCCTGATCGCGTCCTTTGGGATTGCCACGGGATCCATGACGATCAACGTGCTGACCATGCTCGGCATCGGGCTTTTGCTATCGGAGGCCGCCTGGGCCATGGCAACCTTGCGCATCATCGGCTCGGCGTACCTGCTCTGGCTGGCATGGGGCGCGTTCCGCAAAGCCATCGACCCGCCATCCGTCACCGTGGCGCAGGTAACCCCCAAACCGGCGGCCGTACTGTTCTGGCAAGGCTACTTGCTGCAAGTCACCAATCCCAAGGCCATCGCCTTCTGGCTGGCCATCGCCTCGATCGGGGCCGTGATCGGCGCCGGGCCTGTCGTAGTAACGCTTTTCATCGCAGGCGCGTTCCTGATTTCATTCGCGGCCCACGGCGCCTGGTCGGTCATGCTATCGACACAGCCTTTCCGCGTTGCCTATGCGCGCGCACGCCGTTGGATTGAGGCCGCCCTCGGCACCTTCTTCGTCTTTGCAGCGTTCAAGATCGCAACAGATCAGGCTGGGGGGCGCTGAACCTTGGACTTCGTGACAGCCCTCCAAATTCTCGACTCCACCATCCGCCTGTCGACCCCGCTCTTGCTCGCCTGCCTGGCAGGTCTATTTTCGGAACGCGCCGGCATTTTCGACATCGGGCTTGAAGGAAAAATGCTGATTGCGGCTTTCTTTTCCGCCGCGGTGGCCTTCGTCACGGGCTCCGCGTGGCTTGGCCTCCTCGCGGGTGTGGCCGCGTCCATGTCACTTGCTGTCTTGCACGGCGTGGCCTCGATCACCTTCCGCGGGGATCAGTTGATCTCGGGCGTGGCGATCAACTTCCTGGCCGCCGGCCTGACGGTTCTGATCGCACAAAGCTGGTTTTCCCAAGGAGGGCGCACGCCAGCGCTCATCGGCGATGCACGGTTTGAGCCGATCACGCTTCCGCTTGCAGAAACTCTCAGCGCGGTCCCGATCATCGGCCAGATCTATGCCGAGGTCGTGTCAGGCCATACGATCCTCGTCTACCTGGCGCTCCTCTGCGTCCCCGCCGCATGGTGGATCCTGTTTCGTACGCGGTTCGGTTTGCGGCTGCGCGCGGTCGGAGAAAACCCGGCCGCTGTGGACACGGCCGGTGTCTCCGTCATCGGATTGCGCTTTGCCGCCGTGGCGATCTGCGGGGTACTCTGCGGCATCGCAGGCGCCTATCTTGCCACCGCATTGCAGGCTGGTTTTGTCAAAGACATGACGGCTGGCCGCGGCTTCATCGCACTGGCGGCCCTTATCTTCGCCAAATGGCGGCCCTGGCACGCGCTGTATGCGACGCTGCTCTTTGGCTTTCTGCAGGCGATTGCCCTGCGCTATCAGAACATCGAACTGGGCGAGTTCACCGTGCCAGTTCAGCTTATGGACGCGCTGCCTTATATCCTGACCGTGATCATCCTGGCGGGTTTTGTCGGCAAGGCCATACCGCCTCGGGCTGGCGGCATACCCTATGTCAAGGAGCGCTGAGAGGTTTGGATGCCGCCGGCGGGGGTATTTTGTAAATGAAAGAAGCGCACATTCCGGCTTCTTTCTTTTCACAAATACCCATTTCCCACCTGTCCAACATGATCGAAATCACGGCATTGTAAGACCAGTTCACAACTCGTGATATTGCCTGATGGCGTGCAGCGCGCCTGTCACCTTGCACCTGCAGAAAGCCGGAGCTAAGGGAGGTCATGCAGATTTACCTTCCCATAGCCGAGGTGTCCGTGAACGCCTTCTTGCTCTTGGGTCTGGGCGGGATCGTTGGCATCCTGTCGGGTATGTTTGGCGTGGGCGGCGGTTTCTTGATGACGCCGCTTTTGTTTTTCATAGGCATTCCACCTGCCGTTGCGGTTGCGACAGAGGCCAACCAGATCGTAGCCTCCTCTTTTTCGGGCGTGCTGGCCCATGTAAGGCGCAAAACGGTGGATTTCCGAATGGGCACCGTTCTGCTGGTGGGGGGCCTCATCGGGGCCGCGCTTGGCGTAGTGGTTTTCAATTACTTGAAATCTCTAGGCCAGGTCGACCTGTTGGTGCGGCTTTGCTACGTGGTCTTCCTCGGAATCATCGGGTCCATGATGTTTGTCGAAAGCCTTCGGGCGATCCGCAAATCTCGCGCCGGTGGCCCTCCGCCGAAGCGCAAGAAACACACCTGGATCCAAAAGCTGCCGTTCAAGATGCGGTTTCGCACCTCGGGTCTCTACATCAGTGTGATACCGCCCGTGATAGTGGGGATCGCCGTCGGCATCCTTGCCGCGATTATGGGCGTGGGCGGCGGGTTCATCATGGTGCCCGCGATGATCTACCTTCTGGGCATGCCCACGAAGGTCGTGGTCGGCACCTCGCTTTTCCAGATTATCTTTGTCACCGCATTCACAACCCTGCTGCATGCGACCACGAACTTCACCGTGGATATCGCCTTGGCCGTGCTCTTGCTCATCGGCGGTGTCGTCGGTGCGCAGATCGGCACGTCGCTTGGTACCAAGCTGAAGGCAGAGCAGCTGCGGATCCTGCTGGCCATGATGGTGCTCGCCGTGTGTATCAAACTGGCCTTAGATCTTCTGATCATGCCCTCAGAGCTTTACTCGCTCGGGCGTGCGGGAGGTCATTGATGTTGCGCGCGATCTTGTGTCTTTTGCTCCTGACCTTGCCTGCCAAGGCCGAAGAGGTGGTGCTTGGCCTCAGCCAGGATGAAGTGGCCATCACAGCCACATTCGACGGCTCGCAAATCCTCGTTTTTGGCGCGGTGAAGCGGGAAAAACCGATACCCGCCGGGCCGCCGCTGCAAGTCGCCGTGGCGGTCTCGGGCCCATCTGAGCCTGTTCTGGTGCGCCGAAAGGCCCGTAGATTTGGCATCTGGGTAAACACCGACAGCGTGCTCATCGATGCCGCGCCGAGTTTCTACAAAGTCGCGACAAGCGCGCCGTTCGACACGGTTCTCACCGATGTTCAGGATCTGCAGCACCGCGTGTCCATTGACCGCGCGATCCAGTCTGTCGGGGCGACCTTCGGCACTGCGGCAGGGTCGGGCGGCGCGCAGGACTTTACAGAAGCCGTGAAGCGCATCCGCGGCAGCCAGGATCTCTACAAAATACTGGAGAGCTCCGTGATCGTTGACCAGCAGACGCTCTTTCGCACGGCCATCGACATGCCCGCGAACCTGACCGAAGGCGACTATTCCATCAGGATTTTCCTCACCCGCGAGGGAGAGGTGATCTCGCTCTATGAAACACAGATCGACGTCAAAAAGGTGGGTCTCGAACGTTGGCTTTTTACCATGTCGCGGGAGATGCCCCTGGTTTATGGCCTGATGTCGCTTGCGATCGCAATTTTTGCGGGCTGGGGCGCGGCGGCGGCCTTCAGGGTTGTGCGCTTGCGTTGATTGTCGGGCTGGGGTCTGCGTGCTAGGTGACGGCCATGACCCAGATGCCAAACAAAGCCGACATCCTGCAGTGGATTTCAGACAATCCGACGCAAACCTCCAAACGGGATATCTCCCGCGCTTTTGGCGTGAAAGGCGCGGCGAAAATCGATCTCAAACGTCTCTTGCGCGAGTTGGAGGAAGAGGGCCATCTGTCGCGGCGCAAAAAGACCTATCGCGATCCGGATAAACTGCCGCCAGTCGCGGTTTTGACAGTCGCGGATCAGACACCCGATGGCGATCTTTTGGCGCGCCCCATGGAATGGCAGGGCGATGGCGCGGAACCCGTCGTTATGATCGTGCACCGCGCGTCGGATCCGGCCCTTGGAGAGGGCGACAGGATCCTTGCACGCCTGCAGGAAGTGAAGGGAGAGACACACCACTATGAGGCCCGTCTCATTCGCCGCATCGGGACCAACCCGCGCAAGATCCTCGGTCTCTTTCGCAAACGCGCAGAAGGCGGACGCATCAAGCCCATCGACAAGGGCGACAGCAAAGAATGGACCGTGCCGCCCGGGGCAACCGGCGGCGCGCAGGATGGCGAGCTGGTCGAGGCCGAACAATCCGGTCCCAAGGATCGCATGGGGCTTCCGCGCGCGCGGGTGATTGACCGGCTGGGGGATCCGATGGCGCCCAAGGCGGTCTCGCTCATCGCGATCCATCAGCATGGCATTCCCGATGATTTCCCCGATGAGGTGATCTTTGAGGCCGACGCCATGGCGCCCGCTCCCCTTGGCGACCGCGAAGACTTGCGGGACATGCCTCTCATCACCATCGACCCGTCTGACGCCCGCGATCACGACGATGCGGTCTTTGCCCATGCCGATGACGATCCCAAGAACGAGGGTGGGCATGTCATCTGGGTCGCCATCGCGGATGTCGCCCATTACGTGACACCGGGTTCTGCCCTGGATGTCGAGGCGCGCAGGCGGGGCAATTCCAGCTACTTCCCGGACCGCGTCGTGCCGATGCTGCCCGATCGTCTCTCGGGGGATCTGTGCAGTTTGCACGAGGGCGTGGATCGCGCCTGTATCGCGGTGCGCATGCAAATCGATTCCCATGGCGAGAAAATCGGCCATCGCTTTGTGCGTGGGTTGATGCGCTCCCCTGCATCGCTCAACTACCGCGAAGTGCAAGAGGCGATGGACGGCGCGCCAAATGACGCCTGTGCGCCGCTTCTAGAGGATGTGATCCGCCCACTTTATGCCGCACATGATGCGCTCAAGGATGCCCGCGCCAAGCGGCAACCGCTCAATCTAGATCTGCCAGAGCGCAAGGTCGTGCTCACGGACGACGGCAAGGTGGAATCGGTCAACTTCTCCGATCGCTTGGAGGCGCACAAACTCATCGAAGAGTTCATGATCCTGGCCAACGTGGCCGCCGCCGAAACGCTGATTGCCAAGAAAACACCGCTTCTCTTCCGCGTTCACGAAGAGCCTGCGCCAGAGAAGCTGGAAACGCTGCGCGATGTGGCTGAAAGTGTGGGTCTGACGCTCGCCAAAGGTCAGGTTCTCAAAACCGCGCATCTCAATCACTTGCTCAGTGCCGCGGCAGGCACGGACCATTCTGACGTGGTCAACATGTCGACCCTGCGCGCGATGACGCAGGCATATTACGCGCCCGCCAATTTCGGCCATTTTGGTCTGGCGCTGAGATCTTATGCTCATTTCACCTCTCCCATCCGCCGCTATGCCGATCTGATCGTGCATCGGGCGTTGATCACGGCGCATGGCTGGGGGGACGATGGCCTGAAACACGCCGATATTGAGCGGTTGGATAGCACAGCCGAGCATATCAGCGAGACAGAACGCCGCTCGATGGTCGCCGAACGCGACACCACAGATCGCTATCTGGCCGCGTTTTTGTCCGAACGCGTGGGCGAGGACTTCACCGGTCGCATCAGCGGCATTGCCAAGTTTGGCGCCTTTGTGCGCCTTGACGGCACGGGCGCAGACGGGCTTCTTCCCGTGCGATCCTTGGGCCGCGAGTTTTTCCACTTTGACCGCGACGCAGGAACGCTCACCGGCTCAGACACGGGCACGGTGATCGGTCTTGGTCAACGCGTCACGGTGCGCCTGACGGAAGCAGCCCCGGTGACAGGCGGTTTGGAATTGGACTTCGTCGATATCGACGGGAAAACCCTGCCCAAAGGACCACCGCGCGGTCGTGGAAAACCCATGAAGCGCAAGTTTTCGAAGGCCAAGAAGAAAGCCGAGAAAACCAAACGCAAGGTCAAACGGTCCCGTCGGTAGGGTGGGGTTCACCCCACCTTTTGTTGTTTGGGAATTCAAGCGGCGGGGTGAACCCCGCCCTACGCCTGCAACGGCATTACTGACAAATTATGACAGGGTTGTCTAAGATAGTGGGGCATGACCCGCACCACCCGCCTGTTCCAACTGATGCAAGCCCTACGCAACGCCCCGCCACCGGCGACGGCGGCGCAATTGGCTGATGCACTCGACGTGACGCCGCGCACGATTTACCGCGATATTGAGGCCTTGCGCAGCCTTGGCGCGGTCATCGACGGGGCGTCCGGCTTTGGCTACACGCTGATCGAAGATGCCGCCCTGCCTCCGCTCAGTTTCGAAGAAGACGAGATCGAAGCGCTCGTCCTTGGCCTCAGAGAGGTGCAACACGTTGGCGATCCGGTCCTCGCCGAGGCGGCCCAGAACGCGCTGACGAAACTGCGCGCCCGCCTGCCCGCGCGCCAGGCGCACCGGCTGGAACACGCTGTGCTGACGGCCTTTCGCTACGGCGCGTCCATGCCAACGCCCGGCATCGACGTGCAAGCCCTGCGGCGCGCTACATGGGAAGAACGCACGATCCATTTTGCCTATACCGATGTAGAAGGGCGCGAGACGGAGCGCGACGTTGATCCCCTCTCGATCGTCTTCATGCAGGCCAGTCACAACCTCCTGGCCTATTGTCACCTGCGGGACGATTTCCGCGCCTTCCGGCTGGATCGCATGCGCGATCTTTCCGAGACAGGCGCCTCCTTCCGGCCCCGCCGCGTGCCGTTGCTGCGCGATTATCTGGTGCGTATGCGCAAGGAATTGGAAGAGTATCACGCCTCCTAAACGCTATTTCCCGCCAAATGCACGATCCTTGCTTCCCGAAATGCCCGCTTAACGATACTATGCCGGGCAACGAGCGCTTGAAAAAAGGCCGGAACATGAGCAGAATTTGGATCATCACCCTAGTCGCAGGCCTGATGGCAACAGAAAGCATGGCTCAGGCTGTGGACACCTCGCTGCGTCCGCAGGTCAGGCCAAATTTAGAGGTCGTGCAGGCGGCCACCCAAGCGGCGACGCGGCCCTCCAGCATAGCTTTGCGCCCTCAGATCCGACCGAACGGCTCTGACGCCGATGTGCAACGCGTCGCGGCCAATCCGCCGGAATTTGACCGCTGGATCCGCGGGTTTCGCGGTCGCGCCTTGGCGAAAGGCATCAACGCGCAGGTCTTTGATCGCGCCTTCCGTAGCGCAAGCTACAACCCCGACGTAATCGCAAAAGACCGCAACCAGGCAGAGTTCAAAAGCCAGATCTGGGATTACCTCGACAATGCCGTCGCCCCGCCGCGCATCAGCGAAGGGCAGGCCGCCTTGCGCAAGCACCGCCGCCTGCTGGAGCGCATTGAGGCCGCCTATGGCGTCGAGGCAGAAGTGGTCGTCGCCGTCTGGGGGCTGGAGAGCCGCTACGGCACGCGGATGGGCGACTATCCGATGATTGACGCCATGGCGACGCTCGCCTTTGACGGACGGCGCGGCGCGTTTTTTGAAAGCCAACTTATCGCGGCGCTGCGCATCCTGCAGTCAGGCGATGTGAATGTGGGCAATTTCACCGGCTCCTGGGCGGGTGCCATGGGCCACACGCAGTTCATCCCCACATCCTATCTGGCCTACGCGGTGGATTTTACCGGCGATGGCAAGCGCGACATCTGGTCGAAGAACAACCCCGCCGACGCGCTCGCCTCTACGGCGGCCTATCTCAAACGATTTGGCTGGCGCAA
>CAKZYL010000501.1 GCA_937884705.1 uncultured Roseovarius sp.
ACGCGATCTGATCGCCTGTGCGCTTCACCACAAGGCATTTCACTTCGTCGAAGTCGTTGAGCAGCGCTTGATTGACGTTGTCTTTCAACTTGGTCACGCGGCCCCCGCGCGGGGCTGTATCTGCGGTGATGACCAGCTTGGCATCGCAGCCGTTGACGCGCGCGCCAAGGGCATCGGGCGAGAAGCCCGCAAACACGATGGAATGGATCGCGCCGATCCGCGTGCAGGCCAACATGGCGTAGGCGGCTTCGGGAATCATCGGAAGATAGAGGACCACGCGATCCCCTCGACCGATGCCCAAGCTCTTGAGGACATTGGCCATTTTGCAGGTCTCAGCGTGCAGCTCTTTGTAGGTGATGTGCTGCGCGGCTTCATTCGGGTCATCGGGTTCCCAAATGATCGCTGTTTGGTCGCCGCGCGTGGCCAAGTGGCGGTCAACACAGTTGGCGGAGACGTTCAGGGTGCCGTCTTCAAACCACTTGATGGCGACATTGCCAAAGTCATAGCTGACGTCTTTGACTTTGGAGAATGGTTTGATCCAGTCGATCCGGCGCGCTTCGTTGGACCAGAAGCTATCGGGATCGGAGATCGAGGACGCGTACATGTCATCGTACTTGGCCTCATTGACGTGAGCCATTTCGATCATGGATGTGGCGGGGGCGTAGGTCTTGTCAGACATAGATATTCGTGTCCCAAGTGTAGTGTCTTGGCCCCGCCAACCCATGGCTGCCGGGACAGGGGGTTGCTTAGATGGCGAGGTATTCCGCGCGCAACTCTTCGTTTTCGAGGACTTCTTCGGCAGAGCCATCAAACACGATGGAGCCCGTGTCGAGGATCACGGCGCGGTCGGCCAGTTCCAGGGCGCGAATTGCGTTTTGCTCAACGATGATGGTGGTGATGCCCTGTTCCTTGATCACGCGCAGGGTCTTTTCAATCTCGTCCACGATCACGGGCGCGAGCCCTTCATAGGGCTCGTCAAGAAGCAGAACCTTGATGTCGCGGGCCAGGGCACGCGCCACAGCGAGCATCTGTTGCTCACCACCTGACAGCGTCACACCTTCCTGCTTGCGGCGTTCTGCGAGGCGCGGGAAGAGTTCGTAGAGGCGATCCAGCGACCAGCCGATAGGTGGCGCAATCTGGGCCAGTTGCAGGTTTTCCTCAACCGTGAGACCGGGGATGATGGACCGGTCTTCTTGCACCAGACCGATGCCCGCCTGCGAGGCCTGATAACTGCTCATTTTGTGCAGCGGCTCGTGATCGAGCCAGATCTCGCCGTGATTCACCTGCGGGCTGTCCATCCGGGCAATCGAGCGCAATGTCGTCGTTTTGCCAGCTCCGTTGCGTCCGAGAAGCGCGAGGATTTCGCCTTCGTGGACGTTAAAGGAGATGCCCTGCACGATATAGCTTTCGCCGTAGTAGCTCTGCATATCCCAAACGGAGAGATAGGCGGGGGCGGTTTCGGCGTAGTTCTTGCCTTTGCTGAAATCGGGTTTGACGTTCATTGTCTTGCTCCCTTACACGCTTTCGCCCAGATACGCTTCGCGCACCTTTGGGTGGCCCTTGATGTTGTCGGGCGTGTCTTCGACCAGTGGACTGCCCTGCGCCAGAACGGTGATCCGTTCGGCCAGAGAGAAGACCACGTGCATATCGTGTTCGATGATCGCAATGGTGATGTCGCGCTCATCTTTGATCTGCTTGAGAAGGTCGATCGTGTTGTTGGTGTCAGCCCGCGCCATGCCCGCCGTCGGCTCGTCGAGCAAAAGAAGGCGCGGATTTTGCGACAGACACATGCCGATCTCAAGGCGACGTTTGTCACCGCGGGACATGGAGCCTGCATGCATGGCGCGCTTGTCAGCCATACCAAGGCTTTCCAGCAAGTGTTCCGCCCGTTCGATCACATCCTTTTCGTTGTCCGCCTTGCCGAGGGCATGCATCGTGAACGCTCCATCGCGCGCCGCGAAGATCGGGATCATCATGTTTTCCATGACCGTAAGATCGGTGAAAATCTCGGGCGTCTGGAACACGCGGGAGATGCCCATCTGGTTGATCTCATAGGGCTTGCGGCCCAGCAC
>CAKZYL010000502.1 GCA_937884705.1 uncultured Roseovarius sp.
CCGTATGGCTTTCCTTACCGGTCATCGTACATTCAATCCAGCGAAGGCCTTGGCCGTGGGTCACAACGCCAATGTCCTTCTTCTCCGCCTCTAGGATCGGGCCTTGTTCAATGTGCAATTCAAACATCGCGTGCATCTTCCGGGCACCGACCTCTTCATCACCCACCCAGCCGATGCGTTTCAATTCATCGCCAAAAGTCTTCCCGTCCGCATCCACGCGATCATAGGCAAAGGCCTGGGTGTGCTTGCCTGCGAACACACCGGAGGACAGCATCGCAGGCGCGTAGCGCGTGCCCTCTTCATTGGTCCAGTTGGTGAGCACGATTGGGTGTTTTGTCTTCACACCCATATCGTTCATCGTGCGGATCGCTTCCAATCCACCAAGAACACCCAAGACGCCATCGTACTTTCCGCCCGTGGGCTGTGTATCAAGATGCGATCCCATATAGACAGGCAGCGCCTCTGGGTCTTCACCTTCTCGAGTGGCGAACATGTTGCCCATGGTATCGACACCCATTGTGAGGCCCGCCGCATCACACCAGCTTTGAAAAAGCGCACGGCCTTCGGCATCTTCATCAGTCAGCGTTTGACGATTGTTGCCACCGGCAATGCCCGGGCCAATCTTTGCCATTTCCATCAGGCTGTCCCAAAGCCGATCCGGATCAATCCGCAAATTCGTGCCATGCGCCATTCTCGTCCCTCCCAGATGTCAGAGCTCTTTCGGCGATGCTGAAAAACTTTGTACGATCGGTCAAGATAAGTTTGACCGGTCGTGCAGAAAAACCCTGACTTCGGCAACATTTCTGATATGGATTGGGCAATCTGATCCGACACAGCGCCGCATTTTTGAGCGGGCACACATCAATTCTCAGAAGGTCACTCCCCCGGTGAACAAGCACACCAGCGGCATTCAAATGAGACAGCGCGCAGAGACGATGCAGCGCATTCAAAATGCGGCGGAGCGTGTGTTCGCAGACTTCGGCTATGTAGGCGCATCTTTCAGCCGCATCGCGGCTGTTGCCGACCTGCCGAAGTCCAACGTGGTCTACTATTTTGAAACCAAAGAGAAACTCTACCGCGTTGTCGTGGAAGACATTTTCAACGTTTGGCGTGCAGCGGCGGATGCGCTTTATCCTGACAATGACCCCATGACGGCTCTTGGTGATTACATTGAGACGAAGCTCGAACTAGCGCGGACGCGGCCCTATGGATCGAAGGTGTGGGCCAATGAGATTATTCAGCGCGCGCCAATCGTGCAGGACTATCTGGAAGGGGAACTGCGCCGCTGGACCAACGACCGGATCGCTGTGATTGACGGCTGGATCGCCGAGGGCCGCATGCGCCCGATCAGTGCCCGCCATTAGCTCTATGCGATATGGGCGACGACGCAGCACTACGCTGACTTCACCCATCAGATCCAGACGCTGAACGACGATCAAGAGCTGTCGGATGCGCAGTGGGAGGAGACGAAAAGCGCGGTAAAGGACCTGCTTTTGTCAGGCGTCAGCCCACGCCCTTAGGTCGCTCCATACGCTACCTTGCGGCATTAGGAGCAGCACAGCCAGCCCGGCAGCCGTCACGCCGATGTAGATCCTTGCGTTTTCATGATTGCCCAGGACGGCGGTACACGCGATCGTGGTAAAAAAAGTCCTCGATCTGATCGCGCCGTACCTGAGAAATCTGCGCAGTTCCATCGAAAATGACCCAAAGCGCACCGACTGCTCTTGTTCGCTTAGCGTGAACCAGTTCGTGGGCAACGGCAGAAGCACCCAGCGAAGCCCCGCCGCCATAAGCGGCGCGAGCGCAGAGACGGAATGGCCACGCAGCCCACAAACGCCTGAAAAATCGTCACTCCACCGCCAGATACTTACGGTACATGGGCAACAAAAAGCCCTCGGCCTGCGTGTAAAGGCCGGGCATCTTCTGCGGCGACAGATCCGCAATCTGAGCCTCAAAATCCGCGTAATGCTGCGTCGTCGCCCAAATCGAATAGATGAGATGATGTGGGTCCACCGGAGCGATGCGTCCGCTTTTCATCCAGCTTTGCAAAAGATCAATCTTGCTTTCAAATGTGGCTCGCAGCGGCTCAAAAACCTCAGCCTGTCCCAGCGGGACGCCAAGTATGATCTCGCCAGCGAAGAGCCTGCTTTGGCGAGGGAACTTGCGCGACATTTCCAACTTTCGACAAATATAGGCGCAGATTTCTTCGATCGGCTCATCGGTGTCCGAGAGCATCTGCAGGGGCCCAAGCCACAGCAGCAAAGTGGATTTCAGAAGTTCACGATAAAGCGCTTCTTTGTCCTTAAAGTGATAAAGCAAGCGCGGGGTCGACATCTCGGCTCGTTTGGCAATCTTATTTATCGACGCGCCGCGAAACCCGTGTTGGGAAAACTCTTCCAGAGCCGCTTGTAGGATCTCTTCGCGGCGCGCCCTTTGAATGCGCGTCGATTTCGATGTCTTTTCCGAAACGACCATTGGGTTCTTTTCGTCAGTGCCAAGTTTGCTCAGATGAAAGCTCGTCCTACACGGTCGCGCAGGGGCGGTGAGGACATCATCTTCTGAACACAAACAGCTTGCTAGCAAAGACGGGCAACGTCAATTTTTTTGATCACGTGGTCAGTTATTGTCAGATATCAGCCAAGCCCTTGCAGTGACCTAAAAGAAAAGCGGACGCTGCGTCGCCCTCAGCCCATATGATCCCAGAGCATATGGCATAGCGGGGGGATCTCTGCCTCGATCGCTTGCATTGCATCAACAACAAGATCTTCGCGCCATCTGCGGCCTGCGATCTGCACGCCAATAGGCTGCTTGCCGCCTGGAAGATCCGCCACGTGTGTCGGGAGGTTGCCCGCAGGTAGACCCAGAAAGTTCATGATGAAAGACCAATGAGCTGAGCCCAAAGCTTCGCGAACGCCCTCAGACCCTTCCGCATCACGGTTAGGAGGGAAGAACGGTTTCAAAAGAAACGGGCATAGCACCAGCGGATAGTCGTCCAGGAACTGGGACCACGCCCGTGCGTAGTAAGATCGCTGAGCAACGGCGCGGATGAGGTCAGCCCCTTCATAAGGTGGGAACTGGACGAAATACTCGTCAAAGATGGCGTTCAGGGTGGATGATCCATAATCGCGAATGTCGTCGCGCATAATCGCCTTCACTTCCCCCATGAGGGCGCGATATCCGGCTTCACCAATTTCGTGAGCCAAAGGCGGCTGTACCTCTTCTACCGCGTAACCCGCATTGGACAGCGCACTGGCCGCCGCATCAAGCGCGATCTTCACATCTCGGTGCAGACCATAGCCAAAGTCATCGAAAGACACCGCCACCTTGATCGGTGTCTCAATAACGCCCCCGCGCCAAGACAGAGGCACATGAAACGGGTCGCGCGCGTCCGGCGCGATGAGGCTGGGCATGGCGAGGTGCAGATCAGCCGCTGTGCGCGTGATCAGACCTTGCACCGACATGGATTGCGCCAGCAGGCCGCGCTCTGCTTTTTGGCTGGGGTTCCATGCGGGCACGCGACCAAGCCCAGGTTTCACCGTCACGGCCCCGTTGGCCGAGGCCGGAAATCGCAGGGATCCGCCAATATCATTGCCATGACCAAGCGCGCCAATCCCCGCCATCACGGCCGCGCCTGCCCCACCGGAAGACCCGCCAGAAGATATGTGCTGTCCCCATGGATTGTGTGTCCGGCCGAATAGCGGATTGTCCGTATCGGCCCGAAAGGAAAACTCAGGTGTGTTTGAGCGACCGATTACAATGGCACCGGCCGCTTTGAGGTTGCACACAACGGGCGCGTCGTCAGGCGCGACAACATCTTTAAATGCGACCACACCGTTGCTGGTTGCGTGACCCTTCTGGTCCACGTTGATCTTGATCGTCACGGGCACGCCATGAAGCGGCCCTTTGGGAGCATCCGACTTGTCGAGTGCTTCGGCCTCAGCGCGCGCCTCATCTGCCAGGCTTACGACAACCGCGTTCAGCGAAGGATTGACGGCCTCCATGCGCTCCAATGCGGCCTCTGTCACCTCACGCACCGTGACCCTTCCCGCTTTGGTGGCCGCCGCTATGTCTTGGGCAGACCATTGCCACAAGGGCGCGCTTATCTCGCGTGCATCATTAACCATGGACGGCACGAACCAAACTCAGCTCTCCTATCCGCAGCATCCGTTGGTGCATTTGGTAGATACCACCGGAATCAAATCGGTCTCGCAGGCTTGTGTTTCTCCGCTGAGCACATCAGTGGACACGTTCAAGGCATCAGAAAGACGGATCATGAGCGCATCCGAGACCTGACTGTGCTCCGCAGCGGCGGTTTCAAGCCTGGCAATCTGCCGTTCTGTTATCCCTGTGAGCTTGGCCAGCTTTGGCCGCCCGACTTTGCGCGCCGTGCGAATGGTCTTCAACGTTCCAGAATGGATCATTGCCGTCATTGCGATTGTCCTTCCTTCGGGTTCAGGAATGGCTGGCGCTACGCGGCAACGCTGGCGACGGGGAATTTCATCATCATGCCAGCCATCTCATCAATGTCGGCATCGCCGACCGGACAGGCAGCATTTTGTGACATGCCGTGATTGGCAGAATTCTTCATCTCAGCGGCAAGCGCGGCCACGGTCACATCTGAGCATTCTGCGGGGAGCTCCGCCGGTATATGACACGCACGCATCAGCGTGGCCAGAGAGCCAGGCAAGGCTGCCGCGTCTACTGCACCGCCAAGGGCTTCGGACGCACGGGCATAGTTCCCTGCCCCTTCCGGACGAGCCACCAACCAAGGTAGACTGGCCTCCAGGGCCAAACCAGTGGCAAGGCCATGATGAACACGCGCCAGTGACCCCATAGCATGGCTGATATTGTGCCCCATATGCGTATTGCAGTTGTGCAGGGCAAGACCGGCGACAGTGCTCGCCCAGAGAACTCGGCCGCGCGCCTCGATGTCCGATCCGTCCGCGACAGCGCGCGGCAGGAACTCTGACAAAAGGCGAAGCGCTTCGAGCCCATAGAGCAATCCTGCCGGGCTTGTACTTCCTGCAGTCGCGCCCTCAAGCGCATGAGCCACGGCATCAATTCCAGTCCAGGCGGTGATGTGCGGCGGCAGGCTCAGCGTGAGTTCGGGATCAAGCACGGCTTGGTCAAACATCAGCTCTTCGCCCCAGTACCAGTTTTTCCATCCGTCCGCCCTTGAGACCACGGCGGTGCGCGTCACTTCTGAACCGGTTCCGGCTGTTGTGGGCACGGCAATGGCGGGCAAGCCGTCCGACGGCATCGGTTTTGCCGCGAGGGCGAACTCAAGTGCTGGGGTGCCGCTGGGGGCGATGGCGGCCACAAGTTTGGCTGCATCCATTGCCGCACCGCCACCAATGCCAATGACCGTTTTGGCGCCTGCTGCGCGCGCTTTTTCGCAAAGTGCATCAACCAGCGTGTCCTTGGGCTCGCCTGCCACGTCGGCAGCAACCTCAGAGGCGATACCTTTTGCGGCCAAATCCTGTGCCAAGCGGTCAGTGACACCCAGGTCCGCCAAGATCGCATCGGCGACAATCAGGACGGGGCCACCACCAATGTCCCTCACCAGCGAAGGCAGTTTCGCCACGCGGCCTGACCCAAATGTTACCGGAGGAACCCGGCCCATGTTGAACATATCCATGCGAACCTCATGCGCAAAATGGTGGCGCGACCATCGCGGTGCCATGGTCCGCATGTCGCTTGGATTAAATTTGGTAGAAGCATTAATCTCGCGCCGCAAGAATTGTTTTGCGTGGTAACCCTTCTCTCCATTTTTTCAGGATGAGGCCGCAGCGTGACAGGCCTCTAACGCTTGCGTTATGTTATAACGAAATATACTGTCTAAACGCTTGGAGCAGGAGGCGGAAATGCGCACACGCGGCGAAGTCATGCAGTCTAAAATACTGGCGGTGTTGAAACACGCCGACTCGGCGCTTTCGGCTTATGACATCCTCGAAGCATTACGGGACGAATTTCCAAAGATCGCGCCGCCCACCGTCTATCGGGGATTGGCGGCTCTGACAGAGAAAGGTTCAGTGCATAGGGTCGAATCGCTGAATTCCTTTGTTGCTTGCACCAACCACAACCATGATCACGCATCCATCATGTCGATCTGTGACGATTGTGGATCTGTTGAAGAAAACGAAGCGCCCAAGATTTTCGATGACCTCAGCGGCCTTCTTGGGAAAACGGGCTTTGACGCGCATCGTCACGTCATAGAGGTGCACGGCGTCTGCGCCGCTTGCGGGGACCAGGACAACGCATCGTGACATCTGACCGTCCAACCGTTCGCTTGCTTCTTATGGGTGCAGCGCCAAGGCTGGCTGTCGCGTTATTGATTGTCGCGGCCCTTTGGGCGGGGTTCTTTTGGGCCACTGCGTCGCCGGGTGCCCTATGACGGCATCTGTAGCCTTTCAAAATCTGAGCATGGGATATGATGACCTGAGGGCTGTGCGGCAGGTGGAAACGGATATTGCGGAGGGCTCTTTGACGGCGATCGTCGGCCCAAACGGAGCAGGTAAATCCACGCTTCTGAAAGGCATGACCGGCATCCTTTCCCCGATTGAGGGCAAGATTGAACTGAACGGGTTTGCACGCGACAACATCGCCTATCTTCCCCAGCAATCAGACATCGACCGCAGTTTTCCAATCACCGTCCTTGATCTGGTCGCCATGGGTCTTTGGCGGGAAGTCGGCTCTTTCGGATGGCTTGGGCGAGAACAACGCCGCAGGGTGACAGACGCGATTGCCGCCGTGGGTTTGACCGGGCTTCACAAACGCCCCATCGGATCGCTGTCGGGTGGTCAGATGCAGCGGGCTTTGTTTGCGCGGCTTTTGCTGCAGGATGCCAAGCTTGTTTTGCTGGATGAGCCGTTCACCGCGATCGACGCGCGGACGATGGCAGATCTCATCCAAGTGGTCAGGGGGTGGCATGACGAAGGGCGAACGGTGGTCGCAGTCCTGCACGACCACGATATGGTAAATGCGCACTTCCCAAGCACCCTGATGCTGGCGCGTGAATTGGTGGCCCACGGCCCCACGCACAAAGTGATGACTGCTGAAAACCAAATGCGGGCACGTCAGATGTGCGAGGCGTGCGAGACCATTCCCCATACCTGCGGAAAATCTGCCGCATGATATGGGATCTCTTTATTGAGCCTTTTGCCGATTTTGGCTTCATGCGCCGCGCGCTTTTGGGCTGCATCGCGATTGCTATCGGCGCAACGCCCGTGGGCGTCTTCCTAATGCTGCGCAGGATGAGCCTGACAGGTGATGCGATGGCGCATGCGATTTTGCCCGGGGCCGCTGTCGGGTTTTTAATCTCCGGCCTCTCGCTTGGCGCGATGACCATAGGCGGATTGATTGCGGGCATGCTTGTCGCGTTGGCATCGGGTTTCGTGTCGCGCATGACCGCGTTGAAAGAAGACGCAAGCCTTGCGGCCTTCTACCTGATATCACTCGCACTTGGCGTGCTCATTGTCTCAACCCGGGGCAGCAACGTTGATCTGATGCATGTCCTCTTTGGCACGGTTCTGGCGCTCGACAACGCAGCACTCATTTTGCTGTGTTCAATAGCCAGCCTGTCTATCGGGGCGCTGGCGATCCTGTTCCGTCCGCTGGTTCTGGAATGCGCGGACCCGCAATTCTTACGCTCTGTGAGTAAATTGAGCGCTGTCACCCATCTGACCTTTCTGTGCCTGGTCGTAATGAACCTTGTTGCAGGGTTTCATGCTTTGGGCACGCTCATGGCCGTTGGGATCATGATCTTGCCCGCCGCCACTGCGCGGTTCTGGGCGGCCAGCATCGGCGGCCTCCTGGGCGTCGCCATGATTGTGGCCGTAATTTCAAGCATCATCGGTCTGCTGCTCTCATACCACCAATCCTTACCATCCGGGCCCGCGATCATTTTGGTTGCTGGGATCGCGTATGGACTGTCTGTCTTTTTTGGCCCGGTGGGCGGGCTCATTGCCCAAAACCTGCCGCGCCGCCGTTTTGAAACCTGAAAGGAATGACCATGCTGTCTCGTAGACTTCTTTTGACAACTGCACTGGTTGCTGCATCTGCGGCGCTGCCCGGCACGGTGCGTGCCGATGAGCCGATCAAGGTTGTCGCCACGTTCTCAATCCTCGGCGATATGGTCGAAGTGATTGGCGGCGACGCCATAGAGCTGACCACCTTGGTGGGTCCGGATGGAGATGCCCATGTCTACACGCCGACACCGCAAGCGGCCAAAGCTGTCAGCGAAGCCGATGTGCTGATCCTGAACGGCCTGGAATTTGAAGGATGGCTAGAACGTTTGACGGAGGCTGCATCTTTTGACGGTCAGTTGGTTGTGGCAACAGACGGCGTTGAACCCCTGGAATTTGAAGAGCATGACGATCATGACGACGAGCACGGCGATCATGACGATCATGACGATCATGAGGATGGCGAAAAACATGCAGATCATGATGCCGACAATGACCATGATCATGCGGAAGAAAAGAATGGGGATGATCACGCGGAGAACAAAGACGCGGCTCAC
>CAKZYL010000503.1 GCA_937884705.1 uncultured Roseovarius sp.
GTCAGCTCCAACTCGGCGGAGGGGAAGGCTGTGTCGGCCTCTTTCTGCGCCTCTTGCAGGCGATGGAGCGCGGTCATGCGGTTTTGGTGAATGGCCACCCCCGCCTCGGCCATTTGCCGTTCCAGCGCCACGTACCAATGCCCGTCGCGCACTTGATCCTTAAGGAGCCGGTTGCGTTCGCGCATGGCCTTTTCATAAGACAGCGACACTTCGGCATGATCGGGTGTGAAGCTGAGCGTCATGCGATCAAGAAACCGGCGGCGCCCCTCTGCGCCTTCGATCCAGAGCCTGTCCATCGCCGGGATCAGCCAAAGCACGCGGGCAATGCGACCCAGAGCCAGCTGTGAGGCCGGTTTGCCGTCGATTTTAACCTGTCGGCTGGCGTCACCCTGGGCGTCTATCTCGACCTCGTGGATCTGCGCCTGAGAGCGCAGATGCCCGGTGAGTTTCCATCCGATTGCGTCTGGTCGCCGCGCCATATCGGCGGCGGCGGCGCGCCTGAGGCCCCTTCCAGGCGAAAAGAGCGACACAGCCTCCAGAATGTTGGTCTTGCCCGCCCCATTGGGCCCGTAAAGCGCCACAGGACGCCCATCACCTTCGATCCGCACGCTTTGGTGCGAGCGGAAGTAGGACAGGGTCAGACGGCTGAGAAAAAGCTGCATGGGCCAACTGATACAGACAGGCGTGGCCACATACAAAAAATCCGCGCCCTCAGAGCACGGATTTTTTGCGGTTTGTTGCCCGGGTCACGATCCCGATGGGGCAGCCTACTTGAGGTTTGCGTACGTGTTGCCGCGCAGCAGGAAACACACCGAGACGCCGAAGATCAGCCAGTGCGGATCGTTGTAGGGCACGCCGCCGAAGAGCACGTAGATGACTGCAAGCAGGATGATGGTACCCGCCAAGCCGGCCATGCGCGTGATCACATCGCCAAAGAGGCGCAGATCTCCGCGGCTCGGGCGCCAGGTTTCGATGACGCCGCCCAGAATAAGTGCGATCGAAGACAGCAGTTCGCCAAAGGCTGTGAGGATAAAGAGGGCGGCGGGCACCCCGGCATCGCCCGGCGCGTAGAACACATCGGGGAATTTGTAGGAGCTATTATAGAACAGAATTCCGGCGAGTGGGATGCGCAGGCCCCAATGGCCGATGCGATCTGCCCACCCAAGGCCGGGGATGCGGCCTGCGGCGATGAGTTTGGAAAAGAGCGCAGACCTGGGGCGATCATACGGGATCGTTGACGTCTGCGTCGTGGAAGAATCTACCATTTTTGTCGGTCCTTATCATATGACAAAGCTCCGCCATGGCCCGTGCCCAATGCACGAGGTCCTGTACACGACAAAGCTGATTATAGACTGGCGCTGTTCCGCTGGATCGATGGGAAGTAGGCTCAATGCGCAGCCCGGCAAGCCTGTGCATGCGGGGTGCGACAGTTTGCACATCCCGCGTTGGTGAGATCCGAGAGACTGGTAAAAGATGCACCAGAAATAGACGCATTTTCGCAGGTTGGCAGAGGGTTTGGGGCGCTTAGACCCGCATCGGCATCACGACATAAACCGCCGATGTGTCATTGCCTTCGCGCATCAGCGTGGGATCGCCAGAAGAGTTGAACAGGAACACGGCATTTTCCCGGTCCACCTGGCTGGCGATTTCCAGCAAGTATTTGGCATTGAACCCGATATCGAGCTTGTCATCGCCATAGGCCACCGCAAGCTCTTCTTCTGCCGCGCCGCTGTCGGGCGCGTTCACGGACAGAACCAGCCGGTCTTCGTCGAGCGACAGTTTCACCGCGCGTGAGCGTTCCGAACTGACAGTTGCAACCCGGTCGACGGCTTGGGCAAACTCGCTGGCATCCACTTCCAGCTTGCGGGTGTTGCCGGTGGGAATGACCCGGGAGTAATCCGGGAAGGTGCCGTCAATGACCTTGGATGTGAGCGTGATGTCGGGGGTCGCAAAACGGACTTTGGTTTCAGAGACCGAAACCGCGATCTCGGTTTCATCGTCATCGAGCAGTTTGCGCAGCTCACCCACGGTTTTGCGGGGCACGATAATGCCGGGCATCGTTCCTGCCCCATCGGGCAGGTCGCTGTCGATCCGGGCCAGGCGATGGCCATCTGTCGCCACGCAACGCAGCACCTGACCGCCATCGGCGTCCGAGACATGCATGTAGACCCCGTTGAGATAGTACCGCGTCTCCTCGGTCGAGATCGCGAATTTTGATTTGTCAAAAAGCCTGCGCAGTTCGGGCGCCTTGGCTGAGAAATTGCAGCTGTATTCAGAGCTCGCCATCACCGGAAAATCTTCTTTCGGCAATGTGGCCAGCGCAAAGTTCGACCGGCCTGCCTCCACCGTGAGCCGACCTGAGGCGCCATCATCGGTGAGGCTCACCAGCGCGCCATCGGGGAGTTTGCGGACAATCTCATGCAAAGTGACCGCAGACACCGTGGTGGAGCCTGCACGCTCAACCTGGGCGGGGCCTCTGTCGACCACCTCGATATCGAGATCGGTGGCCCGAAACTGAACACTGTCGCCGTCGGCCTCAATCAACACATTGGCGAGGATCGGAATGGTGTTGCGGCGTTCGACCACGGATTGCGCTTGCGCCACGGCCTTGAGCAGGGTTGCACGTTCGATGCTAAACTTCATGACATGGCTCCTGAAGCGCGACGTCGGGACGGGCACCGTAGCAATTTTAGGTACGCGCTCAAGCGTTTTTGTGGCTCACAGAGACAGCTGTGGCAATTGCGCCTTAATCATAAGCACCATGCTGCCGACGCCTGATTTGGTGCAAATGGCTGTTTTGAGCCCTTAGACACAGATGGCCCAGCCTGCAAAAAAGCCCGTAGCCTTGGCTTTGTTGGCGTTCAGGTGCTTTTCTTTTCGTAGGCATCAAGCAGAACGGTGACCAGCACACCGTTTATTTTCATACCGGTCAGGTCGGCATCGTTGATTTCGAGATCGGTAAGCGTCGCTTGCGAAATGGTTACGCCCGATAGATTTGCGTCGATGATCGTCGTTCCAGAAAGGTTCACGTTTCGGAAAGTTGCCTCTCCAAGATTTACGTTGTCAAAACTCGCGGCGCCAAGGTTTGTATCTCTGAAGGCAGCATTGCTCAAAACAGCGTAAAAACTAGCGTCCTGGAGGTTCACGCCTTCAAACTGCGCCGCCGCCATGTTGGCACGTTCATAACGAGTACCGGACAAGTCGGGTCCGTCGAAGGGGTTCTCAGAATTCATTGGAAGTCTCCAGTTGGGCATCACTGTATCCGTGAAACTCTACCAGACGCGCGAAGATTTGGAAGCTGACGGATTTCAATATCTTGCCCATTAAGCAGTCATGCGCGGTGATCATCGGATCAGAACAAAGTGATTGCGCCTTACTCCGAAGCCGACATAGGTGCAACGACACCGAAATGGCGCTTTGTCCCGTGTATCTGACACCGTTTCTTGTTCCGATCTGCCACGGCGCCGTGAAACTACTCCCGGCCCAAACCGCGCGGAACCTAGGGGCGGCCCGCCGCCAGACGATCCGAGCGGGTTTGGTCGACCGGTAGCTTCGCCCGCACAGCCGACCTCTATGGTTGCGGCTTCAAGGGACGTGCCGATAAATCGGGCTCCAGAACAAACAGATCGCCACGCAAGAGCGTGACGATCTCATCGCGTTGGGTGCGAATGGACTGCGTGCTACCCTTCGAGACTGCGGCGCAGCATTTCGAGATCTTCGGCGATCTGCGCATCGGAGTGGCGCAGCTCTTCGATGCGTTTAACGCCGTGCATGACCGTGGTGTGATCGCGCCCACCAAACCGGCGGCCGATCTCTGGCAGGGACCGCCGCGTCATGTGCTTGCACAGATACATCGCCACCTGACGCGGCCGGGCAAAGCTGCGCAGCCGCTTGGGGCCGATCATGTCGCCCAGGCGGATGTTGTAGTGATCCGACACCTGGCGCTGGATCTCTTCGATCGAGATCTTGCGCTCAAAAGTACGCAGGATGTCAGCCAGACAGTCTTGAGCCATGTCCGGCGTGATTTCAGTGCCCACGAGTGACGCAAAGGCATAAAGCCGCGTCAACGCGCCTTCGAGCACGCGCACATTGGTGCTGATCCGCTGCGCCAGGAAATCCAGCACGCTGTCATCCATCTGCAGGTTGGGATAGTCCTCGCGGTAGCGATCCACCTTGGACTGCAAAATGCCGAGGCGCAGCTCATAGTCTGTGGGATGCAGATCGACGACCAGACCGCACTGCATGCGCGATTTGATACGCTCTTCCATCTGCTCAATCTCGCCCGGGGCGCGATCGGCAGAGATCACGATCTGCTTGTTTTGGTCCACCAGCGCGTTGAAGGTGTGGAAAAACTCTTCTTGCGTGCTGTCTTTGCCCGCGATGAACTGCACGTCGTCGACCATCAGCACGTCGACAGACCGGAACATCTGCTTGAAGTCCATCATCTTCTTGTCGCGCAAGGCCTGGACGAAGCGGTACATGAATTGTTCGGCCGAGAGATAGAGCACGTTCAGCTCGGGATGAGAGGCTTTAAGCTCCCACGAAATGGCATGCATCAGGTGCGTTTTGCCCAGACCCACGCCACCATAGAGAAAGAGCGGGTTAAATGTCACCGGGCCGCCCTCGGCCACCCGGCGGGCGGCCGCATGGGCCAGCTCATTGGGCTTGCCGACCACAAAACGATCAAAGGTAAAGCGTTCATCCAAGGGCGCTGCGGGAAACTGCGCGTCCAATGCCGTCCTGGCCGCGGCCACGGATTTTGAGGCCGGCACGTCGCCGCTGTTGGCCGCTTTTTTCACCGCTGTCTCACCGGTTTTTTGGCCGGATTTTTGGCCTGTCGTTGCGGCCCCTGTGTGCACCTTTCGAACCGTTGGAACGGAAAACTCCAGACGTTTGATCGAGGGCGTCAGCTTGGCCACTTTGTACAGGATGCGATCGCCAAAGTTCTGCAACACGTAATTGCCCTGAAACGTCGTTGGCACATCAAAGATCGCCACATTGCCCTGCACCTCACGTAGATCCAGCGGTTCAATCCAGCTGGTGTAGTTATGAGCTCCGAGTGTGTCTCGGAGTTCGTGTTTGAGTTTGCCCCATTCCTCTTTTGTCATTCTATACCATTCCGCGCCTTGCTTTCCATGTCACAGCGGGGGTCTTGTTCCCACCTCGGCGATACCGCACAGCATGGCGTGCCACAAAGTCTGTTCCGCGCCGGTCATCTCAGCACGCGTGACTTTGCCCCGATAGGCAGCAAGAATGTCCGGTCGGCTCACCCTATGGTCTCACCTCGGTCACGGCAGCGGCCAACGCACGTGTCGTCGGACCTGGCATACCCGCGAGCGGCAAGCTTCGCCTGACATTCTAGCTTGGACATAGCCGATCCCTCACCACCACCGGTCGCCCCGCACCTTTGGTGCGTTGCGCCTGCGAAAGGTATTGTTGGCAGCCACCCCCTGCAGATTCGCTCGACGAAATTACCAATCCCGCCGGAGCCACAGCAACCGATCTTCTTTCTTGACAGGGAAATACCGGAGCAGAGAATCTGACATCGGTGCAACATCAAGCAGAATGCAAAAACGGCGGACCATATCGTCCGCCGTTTTTGATCAAAGGTTTAGCCGCGTGGCTTAGCCAAGCGCCTTCACACGAGACGCCAAACGAGACATTTTCCGCGCAGCGGTATTTTTGTGAAATACCCCCTTGGAAACCCCCCGCATCAGCTCGGGTTGAGCGGCTTGGAGGGCAGTTTGTGCTGCATTTTTGTCACCTGAGGCGATCGCCTCTTCGACTTTGCGCAAGTATGTGCGAATCCGAGAGCGGCGCGCTTTGTTGACGGCGAAGCGACGCTCATTCTGGCGTGCACGTTTCTTTGACTGAGGGCTATTTGCCATGCGTTTTCAGACCTTTATTCGGGCGTTTCAAGTATAGTTCACGTCACAGAACGCCCAAGCGGAAGGGGGTTCCTTCCCACAGATCAAGCCAGAGCGGGCCGCACGCGCATTTCTAGTTGTGGGCTATATCGAAGATTCGCTCAGATGCAAACCTGGATTTTTTTCTGGGTCACCGGATCGTCATTTGTTCAAGGATTCGCAGGGTGGTTTTGGACTATTCACAGCGGTGTTACTCAAACGTCACAAATGAATCGGCCATGGCCTGAAACTGAGGCGTTGTCCTCAGCATCAGGGCCAGGCCAGTGGCAGCCTGCATCGGCAGCGGCGCGACCAGCCGACCCGCCTCCAGATCCGGGCGAATGAGGCTCGCATGCCCGATCAAAATGCCGGCCCCGTTGCGCGCCTCCTCAAGCGCAAGCGCATAGAGGGAAAACCGCGCGGTTTTGACACCCGTGGGCCGCGCCCATCCGGCCTCTTTCGCCCAGATGTCCCAATCCTCCGACCACGTGTCGTCAACCAGCAAGGTATGAGGCGTGAGATCATGCGCGGTCTTGATGGATGGCGCCAAGTGCGGCGCACAGACCGGGAAGATCTCATCGTGCTCCAGGACAATGCCTTTTGAATCACTCTCCGGGCGCTCAAAAAACACGCTCCAATCAAAAACCTCCCTGAGCAGATTGGGGGGCTGCTCTAGCGCGGTGACAGAAAACTGACACTGCGGATGTTCCGCCCTCAAACGGGGCAACCGCGACGACAGCCAGAGCTGGGCGACACTGGGCAACGCCGCGATATGCACCCGCGGGGTCCTGGACAGCTCCTTCAACGCGTGGACCGCGGCGCCCATCTTGTCGAAGGCGGTGGTAAACGCGGGCCGCAAACGCGCCCCTTCCAAAGTGAGCCTGACCCCTTGAGAGCGCCGCTCAAACAATGGCGCGCCGACCCAGTCCTCGAGCGTCTTGATGTGCTGCGTGATCGCACCCGGCGTAACGCCCAGCTCCTCTGCGGCTCTGGAAAATCCACCGAGCCGCGCTGCAGCCTCAAAGGCGCGCAGGGCGTTCAAGGGCGGGCCTTTGGGTCTGGGAGGGGACACGGCCATTTATCAGGGGTACCTTTCTTAGGGTGAGTTTTTCTCAACCAATTTTTTGATAATCTGCTTTGCGCCCGACGTCGAGCCGCGACATGATTGGCCAACACACACAGGAGCCTAATCATGACGCTTGCCCGCCGAACCTGGGTCCCCGACATTTCTGAGACCCGCGTCCAGACCATTGCGACCGCCATGGACCACCTCAGCGATGACCAGATCTTTGCGCGGTTGACCGAGCTGGTTGAGGACAACCGGGTCATTCATGAGGATCAGTGCTTCAATCTCAACCCCGCCACCAATGTGATGAACCCGCGCGCCGAGGCGCTGCTGGCCTCCGGGATCGGCTCGCGCCCCTCTTTGGGCTACCCGGGCGACAAATATGAAATGGGCCTTGAGGCCATAGAAGAGATTGAGGTGATCGCGGCAGCGCTCGCGGCTGAGATGTTTCACGCCCGCTTTGCCGAAATCCGCGTGGCCTCCGGCGCGATGGCCAATCTCTATGCCTTCATGGCAACCTGCGCGCCCGGCGATACGATCATCGCCCCGCCTGCCACGATCGGTGGCCACGTCACCCATCATGGGCCGGGCTGCGCGGGGCTCTATGGGCTCAGGTGCTTGCAGGCACCGATCAATGCCGATGGCTACACGCTTGATCTCGACAGCTTGCGCGCGATGGCTCTCAAGGAACACCCCAAGCTGATCACGGTCGGCGGCAGCCTGAACCTTTTTGAGCATCCCGTGCGCGAGGTGCGCGCCATCGCCGATGAGGTGGGCGCCAAGGTGCTCTTTGATGCCGCCCACCAATGCGGGATCATCGCAGGTGGTGCTTGGTCCAATCCGCTGGATCACGGCGCGCATCTGATGACAATGAGCACCTATAAGAGCCTCGGCGGCCCCGCTGGCGGGCTCATCGTGACAAATGACGCAGAACTGGCGCAGGCACTCGACCACATCGCCTTTCCCGGCATGACAGCCAATTTCGACGCCGCCAAATCAGCCGCGCTGGCCGTAACCTTGCTCGATTGGCGCGCATTTGGGGCTGCCTATGCCCGCGCCATGATCGATCTGGCCCAGGCGCTGGCCGTGGCTCTTGATGCGCGCGGCGTGCCCGTCTTTGCCAAGGCGCAGGGGTTTACCACCTCGCATCAATTCGCTGTAGAGGCTGCGCCATACGGCGGCGGACAAGCGGCCTCCAAAACCCTGCGCCGTGCAGGCTTCCTGGCCTGCGGCATCGGCCTGCCCCTGACTGAGGTCCAAGGTGACATGAACGGTCTGCGGATCGGCACGCCGGAACTTGTGCGTTGGGGTGTGGCGCCTGAGCATGCAGAAGAGCTCGCCGAGCTCATCACGGAAGGACTGGGCCCTAACCCCGACGCCGTCGCCGATAGGGTTTCAGAGCTCCGCGGCCAGTTCGCTCAGCTGCATTTTATGCACTGACGGCTGGCGTCTTTCTTTTCACAAATACCCAAAGCCCACCCGCTCAACCGGGCACAGGCTTTACTTATCTTCGAACCGCGGCACACGCTTTTCGACAAAGGCAGACAT
>CAKZYL010000504.1 GCA_937884705.1 uncultured Roseovarius sp.
ACGGCATTGGTGTTCTCAATGGCGCCATGGGTGAGCATGGGGGCGATGTCTGGGTTGAGGAGGGTGAGCACGCGCTGGGCTTTGCCCAGGGAATAGGCGCCGAGGAGAGAGAATTTGCCGTCGCGGGCGTTGCTGGCCCACCAGTCGTTGATCTGACGGGCGATCTCGGCCTCTGGCAGCCAATTGAAGACGGGCAGGCCGAAGGTGCATTCAGAGATGAACGCGTGACAGCGGATGGGCTCAAAGGGCGTTGAGAGCGCATCTGCGTCGGTTTTGTAATCACCGGAGACGACCCAGACCTCGCCATCCACCTCGACGCGGATCTGGGCGCTGCCGGGCACGTGGCCTGCGGGGTGGAAGGAGACGCTCGCCCCTCCTATCCGTCGGGTCTCGCCATAGGCCACGGTGTCGAGCGTGATCTGGCCAAGGCGGTGGTGCATCACGGGGGCCGCGATATCTGTGCTGAGATAGCGGGTATGGCCCGGGCGCGCGTGATCGGAATGGCCGTGGGTGATCAAGGCTCGATCCACAGGGCGCCAGGGATCGATGAAGAAATCGCCGGCGGGGCAGTAGATGCCTTGGGGTTTGAATTCCAGAACCATGGCGGAAGGGTAGAGCAGTGAGCGCTCAGCGCCAGAGGGATCACGCGTTGAGGTAGTGCTCTGCCAGCATGTGGGAGATGCGCAGGCGGGTGGCCTCATCCTCCATCAGCAATTCGTGCTTGCCGCCTGGCTCTATATGGAGCGTGCCGTTTGGCCAGTTGGCCATGCGCGCCTTGACCCGGTCTTGGCGGATGATGCCCTCTTCGCTGCCCATGATTGTGAGGCAGGGGAGGTTTGGCACGGGGCTGGTCACCAGGACGCGTATTTCAAGGAGCGCCTCGTAGAGCCAGCGAAAGCTGGGCGCGCCCAGTTGTAGCTCTGGATGGGCGCTGAGTTGATCGCGCATCAGCTGGTACATGTCTGCCGCGCGGGTGAGGCCGTTGGTCTCAAAGGGCTCTGTCATGATGTAGGATTTGGCGCCGGTGGTTGTCGGTGGGTAGAGGTGATCGACGCCAAACGCACGCGCCAGCCAGCAGAGGCTCCACATCACCGGTTTCATCACCGCAGAGGTTTGAATGCCCCACATCGGGCCGCTGAAGACTGCTGCTTTGAAATCAGAGCGCTCCATTATAGCGCGCAGGCCGATGGCGCCGCCCATGGAGTGGCCGAGGACGAACCATGGCTTGGGCATGTCGCCCCCGTGTTCGAGCATGGCGTCGAGATCAAGCTGATAGTTGCTAAAATGCGCGACATGGCCGGACATCGGGTCTTTGACCAGGCGATCTGCGATGCCTTGGCCGCGCCAATCGATGGCCAGAGAGCTGAGGCCGTGTTTGGCAAACTCGGTCGCGACCAGGCTGTATTTTTCGACGTATTCGGTGCGGCCGGGGAGCAGGAACACTGTCCCTTTGGCCTCCCCATTTTCCTGAGGCGTATGGGCAGCCCAAACGCCTACGCGCAGGCGGACGCCGTCACTTGCCTTTATCCAAGACGCCCGGGGCGCATCTGTCCCGGGCGTGATCTCTGCAAAATACGGGGCGGGGTCGCTCACGTAGTGGTCTTAGGCCAGCGCGCTGCCGAGCTTCATGGCGGCGCCCATGTCGCCATCAACGGTCAGTTTGCCCTGCATGAAGGCTGATGTGGGATCCATGTCGCCGTCGATGATGGCTTGGAAGGTGTCGCTATCCGCGGTCAGGGTAACGTCGGCTTCGTCATCAGCCGCGCGCACGCCGTCTGCGTCAACTGTGATAGCGCCTTCGTCTTCGATGACGAATTTGGCGGAGCCGTCAAAGCCGCCGCCGAGTTTCTCGGTCAGCGCGGCAACGGCGCTGGTGATCATGTCACTCATAGGAAAATCCTCTTTTAATTCTCAACTCGGGCTTTGATTCCCGGTCAGGACAGTTACATTCTACCGTGTTATGCCCATCAAGCTGTCTTTTCTCAAATGTACCGTCGCGTCGTTTTTGGCAATTGCTGTCTTTGCAGGCCCGGTTTGGGCTGTGAATGAGGCTAAGCTCGACGATCTTTACATGCAACTGCGCGATGCCGAGCGCGATGAGGCGATCCGCCTGGCCCGCGAAATTGAGAGGGAGTGGTCGAATTCAAACTCGCCCGCGATGAACCTGCTGTTGAAGCGGGGATCAGATGCGATGGAAGCGGGCGATCTAGAGGTCGCGCTCAACCACTTCACGGCTCTTACGGATCATGCCCCTGACTTTGCCGAAGGCTGGCACCGCCGCGCCTTGGTTTTTGTCGCCATGGAGATGTACGGCCCTGCCGTGGCCGATCTGGAACGCGTGCTTGAGGCCCGGCCCCGCCACTATGAGGCCATCGCAACGCTTGGCGGCATTCTCATTCAGATCAACAAGCCTGAACTGGCCAAGGAGGCCTTTGAAGACGTTCTGGCCATTCACCCGCACCACCCGGATGTCACCGAGGCGCTTGATGTGATCGGCCCCGACGTGGGCGGTACCGCACTCTAATCTCTGAGCGAGGCGCGAATGGCTGAGCCGTCAAGAACCCTTGGGGTTCTGGGTCCGACGAACACGGGCAAAACCCACTACGCCATTGAACGGATGCTGGGCTATCGCACCGGTGTGATTGGCTTGCCGCTGCGCCTTTTGGCGCGGGAGGTCTATGACAAGATCGTCGCGCTCAGGGGGCCATCTGTGGTGGCGCTGGTGACCGGGGAAGAACGCATTGTGCCGGAACGCGCGCAATACTGGGTCTGCACGGTTGAGGCGATGCCGGAAGGCATGGGCGCGGATTTTGTCGCCGTGGATGAAATCCAACTCTGTGCCGATCCGGAAAGAGGGCATGTATTCACAGACCGGCTCTTGCGGATGCGCGGGCATAAGGAAACGCAGTTTCTGGGTGCATCCGCCATGCGCGGTGTCATCGCCGATCTGGTGCCAGGGATTGAATTTGTCGGCCGTCAGCGGATGTCGCAACTGGCCTATACCGGCTCACGCAAGATCCCGAAACTGCCGCCGAGGAGTGCCATCGTCGGCTTTTCGGTGGAGAACTGCTATGCGATCGCCGAGCTTATTCGCCGACAGAAAGGGGGCGCGGCAGTGGTGATGGGCGCACTGTCGCCGCGGACACGCAATGCGCAGGTCGAGCTCTATCAGAACGGAGAAGTGGATTATCTGGTGGCGACAGATGCCATCGGCATGGGTCTCAACCTGGACATTGATCACGTGGCGTTTTCTGGGCTGACCAAATTCGATGGCCGCCGGATGCGCGGGCTGATGCCCAACGAGCTGGCGCAGATCGCAGGGCGCGCGGGACGCGGCATGTCGAACGGCACCTTTGGTGTGACCGGAGAGGCGCCGCCTTTGCACGAGGAGGTGGCCCAGGCCATTGTCGATCATCGTTTTGCGCCGATCCAAAAACTGGAATGGCGCAATGCGGCGCTGAACTTGGGCAATCTGGACGGGCTCATTGCCTCGCTTGAGGAAAAACCCATTGATCGCAAACCCAAGGTTGCTGATCGTCTGGCCAGGGCGCGTGAGGCCGATGATCTTATCGCACTCAAAACGCTTGCTGCGCAGCCGGAGGTGCGCGCGCGTGCATCAGACGGGACGTCGATCAAACTCTTGTGGGAGGTCTGCCGCGTTCCCGATTTTCGTGGTATAAGTCATGCAGAACATGCGGGACTACTCGAGACGCTCTATAGCGATTTGCACCAGCACGGCGAAGTGTCGGAAGACTGGTTTGCCCGTCAGGTCCGCCGGATCGACCGGCCTGACGGTGACATCGACACTTTGTCCAAACGATTGGCATATATCCGCACTTGGACCTATGTCGCGCAACGCAAAGGCTGGATCCGCGACGAAAGGCATTGGCGAGAGGCGACGCGCGCTGTAGAAGACCGCCTGTCAGATGCGCTGCATGATGCGCTGACGAAACGGTTTGTGGACAGGCGCACCTCGGTGCTCTTGCGTCGGTTGAAGCAAAAGGAGGCCATGGTGGCCGAAGTGAACGACAGCGGTGAAGTGACGGTCGAGGGCGAGTTTGTCGGCCGTTTGGACGGGTTCCGCTTCATTCAGGATAAGGCTGGTGCGGGTCAGGAAGCCAAGGCTCTGGCGCAGGCCAGCCTGCAGGCGCTGGCTCCGTATTTCAACCTCCGGGCTGACCGGTTTTACAATGCACCGGACACAGAGATCGATTTCACCGAACAGGGCGGTCTGATGTGGGGGGAATACGCTATTGGCAAGCTGACAGCCGGTTCGGATCCTCTCAAACCGGTGGCCGTGGCCTTTGTCGATGATGTAGCGGGCAGTGACGTGGCGCAAAAAGTGCAGCGCCGCCTGCAGCACTTCATAGATCGCAAGGTGGCCACGCTTTTCGAGCCCTTATTCAATATCTCGAAAGATGAGACACTCAGTGGATTGTCGCGCGGCTTTGGGTTTCAGATGGTGGAGAACCTGGGCGTTATTCCGCGCGGTGCCGTGGCCGACGACGTCAAAGCGCTTGATCAGGATGCGCGGGCGGTTCTGCGCAAACACGGCGTGCGGTTTGGCCAGTTCACGATTTTCATGCCGCTACTGCTGAAGCCCGCGCCAACGCGATTGCGTCTGGTTTTGTGGTCTCTGGCCAAGGGCTTGCAAGAGTTTCCTGAAGCGCCCCCACCTGGTCTTGTGACCGTGCCGGCCGGTGCGCCGGGTGACAGCCCGGATGGATACTTTGCCATGGCCGGGTATCGCGCGGCAGGCGAGCGGGCGATCCGCATCGACATGCTGGAACGGCTCGCGGACATGTTGCGCGTAGAAGACAGCAGGGGTGGATTTGAAGCCAAGCCCGACATGCTGTCGATCACGGGCATGACGCTCGAGCAGTTTGCAGATTTGATGCAAGGGCTGGGCTACAAAGCGGACCGTGGCGAGCGGGAGAAAGTCCGCGTGCAGCCCGAGGCCGCGGCGCATGAGGGTGCTAAAGAGGGCACGGAAACCACGGATCCAGCGGCAGAGCCGCAGGTGCAGAATGAGACAGAGGCAGAAACCGTTGCTGAGCCCGTCGCAGAGGCAGTGTCTGAGCCGGTTGTAGAGCCGGCACCGATGGTTGAACCGACTGATGCACCGACTGATGAACCGGATGGCGGCCCTGAGATTGAGGTCTTTTACACCTTCACTTGGGGTGGCCGAAAGCCAAACGCCCGTCCACAGGAAAAACGCCAGCCGCGCAAGAAGCCCGGGAAGAAACCCGGAGGAAAGCCGCAGTCCAAGGGCCCAAAGACCTATTCGGCCAAGCCCAACAAATCGGACAAGATCGACCCGGATAACCCGTTCGCTGCCGCTTTGATGGGGCTCAAGGATAAATCTTGATGCAGCACCCGGCGTGAGCGACAAAATCCGGCTTGATAAATGGCTTTGGCAGGCGCGGTTTTTCAAAACCCGTTCGCTCAGCGCCAAAACCGTGTCGGGTGGCCATGTCAGGGTGAACTCTCTTAAAATTGCGAAACCGGCCTACGCCGTGGGTCCCGGCGACGTGCTGACATTTCCTCAGGCGCGGGCCGTTCGTGTGATCAAAATTGTCGCCTGTGGCACACGTCGCGGGCCGGCCACAGAAGCGCAGGCACTTTATGAAGATCTGGCGCCTCCGGAGGTAAATCCCAAGCCGGATCAGGTGCCATCTCCGAAGTTTGATGGCAAGGGTAGACCGACCAAACGGGACCGGCGACAATTGGACCGCAATCAGTCAAGGAATCTGGATCCAGACAGTCTTGAATGATTCTAAATGGTGGACTAACTCCAATAGGGACAACAAGAAAGCGCCCCTCCCTATGACCTATGTGGTTTTGGACAATTGCATCGCGTGCAAATACACCGATTGCGTGGAGGTGTGCCCCGTGGATTGCTTTTACGAGGGTGAAAACATGTTGGTGATCCACCCCGATGAGTGCATCGATTGCGGCGTTTGCGAACCCGAGTGCCCAGCTGATGCCATCCGACCGGACACCGAGCCTGATCTTGAATCCTGGGTTGAGCTGAACCGAAAATACGCCGAGCTTTGGCCCAATATCATCTCCAAGCTGGATCCACTGCCAGAGGCGCCGGAGCGCGATGGCGAAACCGGGAAACTGGAAAAGTACTTTTCCGAGGAGGCGGGTGAAGGGGGGTAAGCACCAAAGATGTGATTCGAAACACGCCTCAAATCGGCTGCTTTAGCGACGTAAGAATTACATTTAAGATATTGTAATTAAAATAATTAAATGCCCTCTCAGCCGTTAGATTTCCACCTGGTCCATTTTTATGGTATACTTTGTGGACAAAATTTACCGTCACCTGTTTACCGTGGCAGCGTCATCCGGCGTTGTCGATGGTCGTTGCGACGCGAACCACTGGCTCATCGGATCAAGCATTCTGTGAGGCGGTGTTTTTTGCGCAATACCAATAGCAGATCGTTCACTGCATGAAGGAAGAACTGTATGAGCAAGTCGAAAAAGTCCGAGTTTCGCCCCGACGACTACGTTGTTTATCCGGCCCATGGCGTGGGTCAAATCATATCCATTGAAAAGCAGGAAATCGCGGGGATTGAACTCGAACTCTTTGTGATCTCGTTCGAAAAAGACAAGATGACACTGCGCGTGCCGACGCACAAAGCGACAGATGTGGGCATGCGCGGGCTGTCGACCCCGGATGTCGTGTCGAAGGCCATGACCACGCTGAAGGGCAAAGCGCGTGTGAAGCGGGCGATGTGGTCTCGCCGGGCGCAGGAGTACGAACAAAAGATCAATTCTGGTGACCTGATCGCAATCGCGGAAGTGGTCCGTGATCTGCACCGTACGGATGACCAGCGCGAGCAAAGCTATTCTGAGCGTCAGCTTTACGAGGCGGCGCTGGAGCGTTTGACCCGTGAAGTGGCCGCTGTTAGCGGCGGTGACGAGGTGCTTGCGGCGAAGAAAGTCGACGATGTCTTGATTTCACGCGCTGCTTGATCGCGGGAGAACCTATGCAAAGGGCCGTGCGGATGCGCGGCCCTTTTGTTATGCCAGAAGGCTGAGAAGAACGGCGATCTCAACAAGTTGCTGTGTTGCCCCCAAAACATCTCCTGTTTGACCGCCTATTTTGACCCAAGCGATCCGAGCGATGACCAAAGTCACGACCACGCCCCATATCAACGCCAAAAGCCCTCCCCATCCGGCGAAGACAAACGCCGTGACGAACGCCACGCCAAAGGCCACGAGGGCCGTGACAAGGGGCACATCACCGACCTGAGCCGATAGCCCACCCTCGCGCGCGCGGGGCAGGTTTGCCATGATCTGAGGCATCATTGCACGCGAGGCCGCGCTGGCCACCAAAATGCCGGCGGCGGCGGCCGTGGCGTTAACTTCGAAAAGCATCCAAATCGCGGCCCAACGAGCGGCCAGAGCCAGAACGAGCGCAATCACACCGTAGGCGCCGATGCGGCTGTCTTTCATGATCTCCAGGCGGCGTTCTGTCGTCCAACCGCCCCAAAATCCGTCAATACTGTCCGCCAGCCCATCTTCGTGCAACGCGCCTGTGGTGATCACGAGGCTCGCCAGGCTCAGCAGGGCACACAGCGCCGTGGGCAAGCCCAGGGCAAACCCGGTGAGGCCGACAACAGCAGCCACGGCGCCAACCACAAGCCCTGCCAAAGGATATGCCCAGGCAGCCGCGGCGCCGCGCATCTCACTTTGCATCGGAACTGGCAAGCGGGTGAGAAGGTGAAGCGCCTCAAAGAGGTCACTTATAGCGATCAGCGGGTCGTCGTTTTTGGTCATGGAGACGCCTTTTTGACTATGCTCACCTATGATGCCTGCGTTAAGCCCAAACGGTCAATTGCACAGTATGAAGAGCCCAATGATTTTTGAGAAAATGGACGAGATCCGTCGGATTTGCGTAGACTTGCCTGCTCCGGATGACGCGGCATTGCGCGCAGCGGAGGCGCGCAATGGGCAATTGACCAAGCCGCCAGGTGCCTTGGGCCGCCTTGAGGAACTGGCGCTTTGGTATGCGGCTTGGCAGGGTGACCCGGCGCCCTCTCTCACGCGCCCTCAGATCGTCATTTTCGCTGGAAATCATGGGGTTACAGCGCAAGGTGTATCTGCGTTTCCGCCAGATGTGACGGCGCAGATGGTGGCCAATTTTGAGGCAGGCGGCGCGGCCATCAATCAGTTGGCCGAGACGTTTGGCGCGGAGCTTTGCGTGCACGCTTTGTCCTTGGATCAGCCGGTTGCGGATATCAGCATGGGGCCTGCCATGTCTGAGGCTGAGCTATTGGATGCCTTTAGTGCCGGCTGGCAAGCCGTTGATCTCAAATCAGATCTTCTGATCGTGGGCGAGATGGGGATTGGCAACACCACCCCAGCCGCGGCGATCGCGCAAGCGCTGTTTGGTGGCGCCTCAGAGGACTGGACAGGTCGTGGGACCGGGGTTGATGATGCGGGTTTGACAGCAAAGGCCCAGGTCGTTGCGCGCGCGGTGGAGATCAACAACGGCAGCACCCTTGATGGGCTCGATGTGTTGCTGTGTCTTGGAGGACGGGAAATTGCGGCCATGGCGGGGGCAATCTTGCACGCCCGGATTGCGAAGATCCCAATGATCCTGGATGGATTTATATGCTGCGCCGCCGCCGCGTGTCTGCGCGCGATGAATGCGGGCGCCCTTGATCATGCGGTGGCAGGGCATCTTAGTGCGGAAGGTTCGCACGGTAAGCTTTTGGAAATTCTGGGGAAAGATCCAATTTTAGATTTGGATATGCGGCTTGGCGAAGGATCGGGCGCGGGCGTGGCCTTGGGCGTTTTGAAGGCCGCGATTGCCTGTCACTCGGGCATGGCAACCTTTGCAGAAGCCGGTGTATCTGACGGCTAGGCCTGCTCGCGCTCTTCGGGCATGTCCTCTGCGACAGCGACTTCAAGCTGAGACAGCAGCATCGTTTCGAGATCTTTTTCCAGCTCCATCGCGCGGGCGATGTAGGCGGAATTCTCTGTTGTCGCGACGTTGGGATCCCAAAGTGCGGCCAGTTCTTGCACCGAATGGCGATCGTGTTGGTAAAAGGTCTTTTGAAGTTCGGCGGCTTCGAACTCGGAAAGACCAAGATTTTCAAGGACGTATCGACCGGCCCTAATGGAGCTGTCAAAGAGTTCGCGGACGATGTCGTTGGCACCTGCTTTGAAAAGCCGAAACACGTGGGTGCGATCGCGCGCACGGGCAATGATGTGGATATCGGGTCGCTCACGCCGCGCAAAGGCCACAAGTTGTGTTGTGTCCTCGGGACTGTCGAGCGCCACAACGAGAACTTTCGCGGTTTTGATGCCCGCGGCATGCAGGAGTTCGGGTCGAGACGGGTCGCCGAGAAAGCTTTTAATCCCAAATCGGCGCATCCTTTGGATCGCGGCCAGATCATGGTCCAACACCACGGTCTCAAACCCGCTGGAGCGGACAAGGCGGTTGACGATCTGACCAAAGCGCCCAATTCCTGCAATGATAACAGGGCCCTGCGTGTCGATCTCATCAGGAGCGTGGGTTTCCACATGATCTTCCATCCGCTGCGACAACCAATCATAGAGGATGAAGAGCAGTGGCGTGATCAGCATCGTGATGGCCACGACCAGCAAAAGAAGCTCCGTCATGGCGGGTGGGATGACGTTCTGTTGGCTTGAAAATGCGATCAGCACAAAGCCAAACTCACCGGCCTGAGCCAGCGACAGGGTAAAGAGCCACAGATTGCGGTCTCTGAGACCAAAGATCCGTCCGAGGATGTAGAGAATAGCGCCCTTTATCAGAATTATGGCAAGAGCCAGGCCCAAGACTGTGAAGAACTGGTCAAACAAAACCGTAAAATTGATAGCCGCGCCCACGGTTATGAAGAACAAGCCCAACAGCAATCCTTTGAATGGCGCAATGTCGCTTTCCAGTTGGTGGCGAAATTCTGAGGAGGCGAGCACCACACCGGCCATGAACGCGCCAAGCGCGGGGGAAAGACCGACCAGCTTCATCATCAGCGCAATGCCCACCACGATGAGAAGTGCAAGCGCCGTCGACATTTCCGGCAGACGCGCGGAATGGATAAACTTGAAGGCCGGTCGCGTGAGGTAGATGCCTGCAAAAACAATCGCGGCAACAGAGCCGATTGTGACCAGCGTGACGCCCCAGCCGGGCAGGCTTGCAATAAAGGACGCGGCCGCTTCGTGCCCGCTTGCGGCGTGACTGGCATCAGCCTCATCGCCGCTCAGCCGCTCCAGGGTTTCACCGAGGATCATGTTGGGCGTTTTGGGCAAGGCCCGCAGGGGCAGAAAGGCCAGCATCGGGATCACAGCGATGTCTTGCGCCAGCAGGACAGAAAACGCCGAGCGCCCGCCGCCGGTTTGCATCAGCCCTTTCTCAGACAGGGTTTGCAAGACGATCGCGGTGGACGAGAGGGCAAAAATCATGCCGATGGCAAGGGCCACGCTCCACGCGGTGCCCAGCATGATCGCGGCCATCATGACGGCAAAGGTTGTGACCCCGATTTGCATGCCCCCGAGACCGATCAGCTTGTCCCGCATTTGCCAAAGGGCCCTGGGTTCCACCTCAAGGCCAATGAGAAACAGCATCATCACGACGCCAAACTCGGCATAATGCTGCAATTCCACGGTTTCGCTGCCGCCCAGAAACCCTAGGATAGGCCCGATCAGGATGCCCGCCGCGATGTAGCCCAGCACGGATCCCAAGCCCAAGCGTGCCGCCAAAGGCACCGCAACCACCGCCGCAGCGAGGAAGATCGTGGCTTGGAATAGGAAGCTTTCCATAGTGGACGCCCTAGGAGATGTGCATGTTATCGTCGCGACACGTTCCACTAAAACGTACTGCACGGGGCGCAGGCTTCAAGGCCGCAATGGTCAAAGTGTTGGAAAAATCAAAGCCTTGGGGGCTTGTCTCTAACCACTGGGCATTTTGAGAACGACAGACTGGCCCCGTTTGATATAGCGCAGCTCATCCGAGCCGATCGCGGCCACCTGGCCGCCGTCCAGTTTGTCTCCGACCTGAACTTTGCGATAGCGACCGTTTGGCAGCCGGACCAACGCTCTGCGACTTGCGTCAGATCCGTAGACTCCGATGAGGTTCACGCGGCGCAGGGCGATCTGATTGCGTTCGGTGGCGGCCCGTGCAACGGACGCCGTGGTGGGGATCGCCACAGCTACGCGTTGTTCAATGCTGACGGGTTCAGACGCCGCAGTTTCCCGCGTTTCTTCGACGAGATTGGCAAAGTTTTCTGGGCGTTGGCGCGGTTTGATGGAGATCGCAACGGCCTCATCAGTGGCATTGTCAAGAACGGTCTCCGCGCCTGCTTGGTCCTCAGACGGGATGCCTGCCTCGGCCAGGGCTTCTTCCTCGGCCTCTTCCTGAGCACTTTGCGGGCGCAGGCGGGGTCTGATGTTTTGCAACTCATCGAGGGTGCGCCCACCATTGTTGCTGCGCTCAAACGCGTCAATGAGGGTGCTGGGGCGAGGCCTTGGGCGCAACCCGGCGAATTCCTCGGTTGGTTCTGCTGTTTCGATTGTTTCAGGCTCAACCGCTGTCTCAGGAAGCGTGTCCGCTTCCGCCACGTCTGGCTCGGGCTGTGGCTCTGGCCGGTCTGGCGTCGCAGGTGGGACAAGAGGCGGCGGGCCGGAAAAGATGGTTAAACCGTCCAGCATTACTGTGCCTTCTGGTGTGGCCACGACCAACCCGCGTTCATCGCGTTCCAACCCGTCTTCGCCAGGCCGCAGCGGAGCGGCGGGCGTGGCAGGGCGCGGCCCCGGCAACAGACTGGCGACGTTTGGAAGCGCCACGGCATCGGAGAATTTCAGACCCGGGTCTAGGGATGTCTGGTAGACATCTTGAAACAGCAGCTCGATCGGCGCGCGGGACTGCTGCGGCGACATTTGCCAAATGCCCGTGGCCGCATAGCGCGTGCGCACCTCGTCGGGGGAGAGTTCCTCAGAAATCGCCTGATCCGGGTTCAATGTGAACAGGGGTTCATCTGCGAGGTCTTCGGTGTCGCGCGGCGGATCCTGGGGCAGGGCGGCGATCTGCGCGTCCTCTTGGGTCGAAAGAACGGCAGGCTCCTCAATGGCGGCCGGGTCTTCGGCGAATTGCACGTCTTCTGAGGAGCGAAACAAGCTGGAAAGCCCGCCTTCCAGTGTCAGCGCGGCCCAGGCCGCGATACCCACGAGCAGCAAGAGTAGACCAGCTGTCACGGCCAGTGCCATAAAGCGCGGGTTGGTGTCTGTGGTGGTGTTTTCGGGGTTGCGCGCGCCGAACACCGTCAAGCGATCGCGCTCATCTGCTCTGGATGGGGCGACAGATCGCTGAGCCGCGGGTTTCGGCTCTTTCTGGCGGCTGAGACCGGCTGCAACGGTGCGCGCTTTGCTCAGACCTGCTCTGACGGGAATGTTCCATTTCCTCGCGGCGGCCGGTTTGGCCGATATGCGCGGTTCAGTATCTGACGTGCGGCGCGACAAAAATGGTAGGCGTCCAGGGTGCTTTGACGCCGGGGGCGCGGGTTTTTCAGACGGGCGAATAGGCGTTACAGGTTGATCAAACGTGTCTGCCTGCGCTGCAGCAACGGCTGCCAACTCTTCGGGCATATCCGGTGCCGGAGGAATACGTTCCGCAGGGATGGGTGTCTCTGATTCTGGCACTTCCAATGGGGCGTCATCGGCTGGTTCAGCACTGTCTGCCGCGGTCGACATATCCGGAACGAGAGGGTCCCTTTCAAAATCCTCGGGTTCGGGTGTCTCGGGTTGGGGAGCCTCAAGCGCATCGACCAGCTCATTGACGGGCGGCTCTTCCTTCGGCGTTTCAGCG
>CAKZYL010000505.1 GCA_937884705.1 uncultured Roseovarius sp.
GGAAGCACTGAATACGCTCTGCCATCTTTTCGGGTGTCTCGTCACGGCGGAAGAATTCGGCGAAACCAGTTTCTGGTAATACAAAGTACGACAGGGTCGAGTGATCGACGAGGTAAAACTCATCGTCATCCTGATCATGTGTTTTGTAGAAGGTCCGATAGGCTTGGCTCGCGGCTTTGACTTGCTCGTCGCTGCCCGTCAGCCCCAGCATGCGGGGATGCATGATTTCGGTGTAGTCGGCCAAAACCTCTGGCGTGTCACGTTTCGGATCGATGGAGATGAAAACCGGTTTCACGATGGAGCCGAAATCTTCTTCCAGAATGTCTACGGCCACCGCGTTGCGTGACACATCAATGGAGCAAACATCCGGACAGAACGTGTATCCGAAATAGATGAGCGTGGGTTGATCAATGACTTGCGCGTCGGTGACGGTCTCATTTGTTTCACTCACCAATTCGAATGGTCCGCCAATGGCGGCAGACCCGCCAGCGATCTGGCCAGCACGGCATTGCGCAAACTGTTCCTCCTGGCTTGAACCGGAGGTCAGCCAAAAAACCCCTCCGATCAGGATTGCCACGGCAACTAAGCCGACGATCGCGATTGTCCTAGCCATGTTCACGCCTCGCTTAACTAAGTGTTTATATTCCCAATATGATCTATCAATGATAACCTCAGTTGCAACGCCCACGGGATCACAAATGCGCAAACTGGCCACAGATAGCACCAGCCTGCAAAAGCGGGAGAACTGGGTCCGGCTTCGGACGATCATTCTGCTGCGCTGGTGGGCCATTTTTGGTCAGGTCACCGCGCTGGTCGTGGCCCAACGTCTTTATGACCTCGATTTGCATATTGGCCTTTGTTACCTCGCGATCGGTGCTGCAGTGGTGTCAAATCTTGTGGCGTCTTTCATTTTCCCCGAAAGCAAACGTCTCAAAGAGTCCGAGACCTTTATGGTGGTCCTGTTTGACATGCTGCAATTGGGCTTGATGCTCTATCTGACCGGCGGCTTGCACAACCCGTTCACCATTTTGATTGTAGGACCGGTGATTGTGTCTGCTTCCGCGTTGTCTGTCAGATCAACCTCGGCACTGGGTGTGATTGCGATCTCTTTGGTGACCGCGCTCATGGAATTTCATCTTCCGCTGACCACACAGAGCGGCTTTGTCCTGAGGATGCCGGATGTATTTTTGTACGGAAATTGGGTGGCGATCGTCATCGCTGTTGTGTTCCTCGGTGTCTACTCTCGTTGGATTGTAAGCGAAATGCGGGCCATGTCGGAGGCGTTGCAAGCCACGCAGATGGCGCTTGCCCGGGAACAGAAACTGACGGATCTCGGCGGGGTCGTGGCAGCCGCCGCGCATGAGTTGGGGACACCTTTGGCAACCATTAAGCTGGCCAGTGCAGAGCTGGCTGAAGAGCTTTCTGAGGATGCGGAGCTTTTTGCTGACGCGATGCTGATCCGCGAACAAGCCGATCGGTGTCGAGATATCCTCAAGA
>CAKZYL010000506.1 GCA_937884705.1 uncultured Roseovarius sp.
ACCCGCCGCTTTGAGTGCGGCTTCAATCTCGGCCCGCGAGGGAGGATCATCGTAGATCGCCGCCACATAGGCGGCTTTGTGGCTTTCAAATAGCTTGCGCAGTTTCGACGTGGGCTTCAACGCGACTGCAGTGATCACCAGCACGGCGTCCCCCTCTTGCCACTCGTTGAGCGCGGCGGACACGGCATCTATGACGGCATCATTGGCCTCTTCCAGAAACGCCACGCGTTGGCCGGGAAAAAAGCTTTGCGACTTCATGGCGGCATCAAGCAGAGCCGGATCCTTGCGCAGCTCGGGTCCTGCCATGCGCGTGAGCCGCATTTCCTCTTCGCCGTTGGGCCCAAGAAGGGCGGCGATCACCTCTTGCCGACGCAAGGCCACGCGCATGGCGTCTGCGCCGTAGATCAATAGCCCAGGTCGGGTCGGATCCGGGCGCGCGAAATACGCAGGGGCATCCCGAGGGGACAGTTTCATGCAGGCAGATCGACCGCTTCGGCGGTGAGCCTGGTGATCATCTGATCGGTCATGATGAGCATCAGCCGTTCTTCGGCATCTTTCTTCGCGGCCTGCTCAGAAACGGTTGTGCCCTCGGCGGAATAACTGGTGAAATTCTCAACCTTGCCGGAGGTCAGGACCTTTTCTGTGTCCATGTCGCGCAACGCATATGTGACAGACCCCAGAACATTGTAACGCGTGACAATGTTATCTGTTGAGATTGCGATCCCCGTTTCAACAAGGTTGACGGAGTAAGACAAGCCGTAGCGCGCAGGCGTTGCCGGGCCCAGCCGTTCCTCAAACCGGCGCACCAGCAAGTAATCTTCCCAATCGCTTGGATCGTCCAATGAGACCGCGTTTTGCAGCCGCGTTGCCGCACCACCCGGCGCGAAGGCGGGCGTGAACCCGCAGCCTGCCGTGGCGGCAAGTGCGGATAGCAAAAACAGACGGCGATCAAATAACAACATTCACGATCCGACCGGGGACAACGATGATTTTCTTGGGCGTGACCCCGTCCAAGGCCCTGACGATAGCATCGTTGGCGAGCGCGGTTTTTTCAACCTCGCTTTTGTCCATATCCTTGGGCACGCTGATTTCAGCGCGCCGCTTGCCATTCACTTGAATGGGCATGGTTACAGTATCATCGACGAGCATCGCCTCATCAGCCACGGGCCAGGGGGCCCTGGCAACGAGACCTTCATGGCCCAGCATCTGCCACAGCTCTTCTGAGAGATGCGGCGTCATAGGGGCCATGAGTTGCACCAGCGCTGTCGCGGCATGGCGTTTGGCCTCGCTGCCGGCTTTTGATCG
>CAKZYL010000507.1 GCA_937884705.1 uncultured Roseovarius sp.
TCCCGCGTCGGCGGGCGCAGCAGTGGCAGTTTGCCCTTCTGCGTGATGTCCAGATAGTCGACCAGCGCGCCCATGGCGGCGAGCTCAGACCGCTCAAAGCTTCCGAATGCGTCCAGAGTTTCAACGCCAAAGAGCCTGCACAGCCTGTTTTGCCCTTCCGTGCTGTCAAAGGCTGACCGGGCCAGCGGCGTGAGCGATGTGCCGCTTTCCAGAGCGATCTCTTCGCCCTCGCGTTCGTCCAGCTCTGAGACGATAAGCTCACTGGGTATCAGTCGTGCCAATTCAGGGCCCAGGCGCACAGCCGCCAACGACATGACGGAAAACGCGCCTGTTGAGATGTCCACCCAAGCGAGCGCTGATTTCTCGCGAACCGTTGCGTAGGCGGCGAGGAAATTGTGCTGACGCGGGTTTAGCAGGCTGTCTTCGGTGATGGTGCCCGGCGTCACCAGGCGGACGACATCGCGATGCACGACAGCTTTTGATCCACGCTTCTTCGCCTCGGCGGGATCTTCCAGTTGCTCACACACCGCGACGCGGAAGCCCTTGCGAATGAGCGTCAGCAGATACCCTTCGGCGGAATGGACGGGGACACCGCACATGGCAATGTCTTCGCCCATGTGTTTGCCGCGTTTGGTGAGCGCGATGTCGAGCGCCTCTGCGGCAGCGACCGCATCGTCAAAAAACAGCTCATAGAAATCGCCCATCCGATAAAACAGCAGCGCGCCTTGGTACTGGGCTTTGATCTCCAGATACTGCGCCATCATTGGCGTCACGGCCGCTTTCTGTGAGTTCACATTGTCCCCCCGGAGCTTTCGGGAAACACTACCGATCCCGCGCTTGTGACGAAAGCCCTGTTTCGCCCGGTTGAGCACCGGTGAAAGCCCCGGTAAGCATGGTGCGACGCAAAAGTTGAGGCAGCCATGGCCAACCAAAAATACACTCGGGAAGAGGCGCTGGCCTTTCACCTGGAACCCACCCCCGGTAAGTTTGAAATCTCGGCCACCGTGCCGATGTTCACGCAGCGGGATCTGTCGCTCGCGTATTCGCCTGGTGTGGCTGTTCCGTGTGAGGCGATCGCGGAGAATCCGGAAACCGCATATGATTACACGAACAAGGGCAATCTGGTCGCGGTGATTTCCAACGGGACGGCCGTGCTTGGCCTTGGAAATCTTGGCGCGCTGGGCTCCAAGCCCGTGATGGAAGGCAAATCCGTGCTGTTCAAGCGGTTCGCGGATGTCAATTCGATCGATATTGAGCTTGATACTGAAGATCCTGAAGCGTTCATCAATGCGGTGCGGCTGATGGGGCCGACATTTGGCGGGATCAATCTCGAAGACATCAAGGCGCCCGAGTGTTTCATCATCGAACAGACGCTCAAGGAACAGATGGATATCCCAGTGTTCCATGATGATCAGCATGGCACGGCTGTGATCTGTGCAGCGGGTCTGATCAATGCACTGCATCTGTCTGGCAAAAAGATCGAGGACGTGCGGATCGTTCTGAATGGAGCGGGGGCAGCGGGCATCGCGTGTGTTGAGCTGCTCAAGGCCATGGGCGCGCGGCATGAAAACTGCATTGTTTGCGATACGAAGGGTGTGATCTGGCAAGGCCGCACGGAAGGCATGAACCAGTGGAAATCGGCCCATGCCGTGAAAACTGATTTGCGCTCATTGGAGCAGGCCATGGATGGCGCGGATGTGTTTCTTGGCGTGTCCGTTAAGGGGGCTGTGACCCAGGAGATGGTCCTGTCTATGGCCAAGGATCCGGTCATCTTTGCGATGGCCAATCCCGATCCGGAGATCACACCGGAAGAGGCGCATGCGGTGCGCGAGGACGCGATCGTGGCTACCGGCCGCTCGGATTATCCCAACCAGGTCAACAACGTGCTTGGCTTTCCATATCTCTTCCGTGGTGCGCTCGATGTGCATGCGCGGGCGATCAATGATGAGATGAAGATTGCATGCGCACATGCCCTCGCGAAACTGGCACGTGAGGATGTGCCGGATGAAGTGGCGATGGCCTATGGGCGCAAGCTGTCTTTCGGGCGTGATTATATCATTCCCACGCCGTTTGATCCGCGTCTCATCCACACGATTCCACCCGCCGTGGCAAAGGCCTGCATGGACACCGCGGCGGCGCGGCGGCCTATCATTGACATGGATGCCTATGAGTTGGCGCTCAAATCGCGCCTGGATCCGACAGCATCGATCATGCGCTCGATCAATGCGCGGGCACGCAATGCGCAGGCCAGGATGATCTTTGCTGAAGGGGATGATCCTCGCGTTTTGCGGGCTGCGGTCCAGTATCAGCGCTCCGGATTCGGTCAGGCACTTGTGGTCGGACGAGATGATGACGTGCGCCAAAAGCTGGAAGCAGCCGGATTGGGCGATGCGGTCTCCGAGATTGACGTCGTCAACGCGGCCAAGACGGATCACTTGGACGCATACAAGAGCTACCTCTACAACCGCCTGCAGCGGCGTGGATTTGACCATCAGGATATTCATCGCCTGGCCGCGCGCGATCGCCATGTGTTTGCCGCGCTCATGCTGGCCCACGGTCATGGCGACGGGCTGGTCACAGGGGCCACTCGAAAATCTGCCCATGTGATGGACCTCATCAATCACGTGTTTGATGCGGGCACGGAGCAAGGTGCGGTCGGCGTCACGGCGCTCTTCCATAAAGGCCGGATCGTTCTGATCACTGATACGCTGGTTCATGAATGGCCCGACGAAGAAGACCTGGCCACCATTGCCGAGCGTGCTGCTGAAGTGGCCCGTGGTCTTGGGTTAGAGCCACGCGTGGCATTCGTCTCGTTTTCGACTTTCGGTTATCCAAGGTCTGAACGGGCGGAAAAGATGAACCACGCGCCCCGTGTTCTGGAGAAGCGCGGCGTTGATTTTGAGTTCGAAGGTGAGATGACGGTGGATGTGGCGCTCAACACAGCCGTTCAGGAGAACTATCCATTCCAGCGCTTAACAGGCCCGGCCAATATCCTTGTCGTGCCTGCCCGACATTCGGCATCCATATCCACAAAACTGATGCAGGAAATGGCGGGTGCCACTGTGATTGGACCGATCCTGGCGGGCATCGACAAATCAATCCAGATCGCCTCCAACGGCTCAACGGCCAGCGATATTCTGAACATGGCGGTGCTGGCGGCCTGCAAAGTGGGCTGAGGCATGATTTTCAATCTCGGCTCGATCAACGCAGATTACTTTTATGATCTGCCGCACCTGCCCGGGCCGGGTGAGACA
>CAKZYL010000508.1 GCA_937884705.1 uncultured Roseovarius sp.
CCTCGGCAACGAGGATCGGCTTGTCGTCGTCAATGGCCAGGTTGATGAGATTGCTCAGGGTTTCCTCACCGGTCACGCGGGGCGCATCGGCGGCGATGGTGCCTTTGGTCGAGACGAACGCCTCAACCGGTTGCATCACGGCGTGGGCATGCACGACCTTGAGACGAGAGATCCCGGCGACGAAATCGGCCACGTAGTCATCGGCCGGGTGCATCACGATATCCTCGGCGGTGCCCATCTGGACCATTTTGCCGTCGCGCATGATGGCGATGCGATCGCCGATGCGCACGGCCTCATCGAGATCGTGGGTGATGAAGACGGTGGTTTTCTTCAGGATCTTCGAGAGGCGGATAAACTCATCCTGCAGCTGCCTGCGAATGAGCGGATCCAGCGCCGAGAACGGCTCATCCATCAAAAGCACGTCGGGATTGGCGGCGAGCGCCCGGGCGAGGCCCACGCGTTGCTGCATGCCGCCTGACAGCTCATGGGCGAATTTGGAGCCCCAGGCGCCCAGCTCCACGATGTCGAGGATGGCGGCCGCCTGGCGCATGCGTTCATTCTTGGCCACCTGGCGGATTTCCAAAGGCATGGCGACGTTATCTAGGACCGAGCGGTGCGGCATGAGCGCGAAGTTCTGAAACACCATGCCGATCTTTTGGTTGCGAAAGCGCTGCAGCTCGCGCGTGCCAAGGGCCATGACATCGGTGCCCTCAATCTCGATCTTGCCGTCCGTGGGCTCAAGCAGGCGGTTGAAATGGCGCACCAGGGTGGATTTCCCACTGCCCGAGAGCCCCATAACGCAGAAGATTTCGCCCCGCTGCACATCGAGGCTGACATCGGCCACGCCGACGACGGCGTTGAATTCGGCCAGCACCTCTGCCTTGGTCAGACCGCGGTCTCGTATGGCCTGCAGCGCGGCACCGGGATGTGCGCCGAAGATTTTCCAAACGTTGGAGATTTGAATGACGGTGTCAGCGGTCACGGGCGGTCCCATCCTGAATGTGGAGTGCGGCACCGGATTAAACGGGTGCCGCACATTGGTTTTGGTCTGCGCGGCCAGGCTCAGAGGCCCAGCATCGCATCCACGCGGTCAGAGTTGGCGTCGACCCATGCTTTGGCCACCTCGGCCGGATCTTTGCCGTTTGCGCTAATCTCAAAGGCAAGTGCGCTCACGTCATCGGCGGTCAGCGCGAAATTGGCAAAGAACTCCGCGATGGCTGGCGACCGGTCGACCAGGCTGTTGGACCATGCGATCTGCACTTCTTTCAGCGCGTCTTTGCTGGCCACCATGGATTTGTCGTACCAATCCGCATCGTCGGATGGTTGAACCATGACGTATTTTTCCGGATCATATGTCGGCTCTGTCAGCATCTGCACGTCAAACATGAACCACACGGCGTGCGGCTTGTAGCAGTAGAAAGCGTAGCCTTCGCCCTTGGTGATGCTGTCCTTGATCCGCGCGGTTTTCACCGCTTCTTCGGCGCGGATGGGCTCAATGAAGTCGAGCAGACCATAATCGCGCGTCTTGACCTCGTTCACATTGGCCGAGGCCCAGCCGGGCGCGCCGATCCACATCTCACCCAGACCGTTGCCGTCGCTGTCCATCAGTGCGGCCACGTCCGGGCGGCCCAGATCAGCGATATCGGTGATGCTGTTGGCTTCGCCAAAATCTTGCGTCACGCAGAAGCCCTGGTTGCCTTCATAGGGGTTGGACGACAGCGTGACGGTGCCCGCTTCATCCACGTATTTCTTGGTGAAGCTTTCCTGGTTTGGCAACCACACGTCCGGATGCACGTCAATGTCGCCCTTTCCTTGGTCCATGGCCTGGAAAATCGTGGCGTTGTTGCCGGGCACGTATTCGACTTTGCCGCCAATGCGCGAGCTGACAACCTCACCCAGAACGTGGGCGATGGCCTGTGCGCCGGTCCAGGACGGCACACCTATTTTGACCTCTTCGGCATAGGCCGGGGCGGCGAGTGCGCCCACCACCGCGATCGAGGCGAGTTTGGTTTTCAATGACATCGTAAGGGTCTCCTTGTTGGGTCTTTTTTGTTTAATGTTGATAACCGGGCAGCTCGAACGTGTCCGGATATCCGAACAGGGCTGCACTTCCACCGGTATGAAGAAACACAACGTTCTCCATGCCGTCAAAGTATCCTTGGCGCACCTGGTCGATCAGACCATCGAGGCCCTTGCCGGAGTAGACCGGATCAAACAGCAAGCCTTCGGTCTGTGCCAGAAGCTTGATCGCGGCCACCATGCCGGGCGTGGGCAGGCCGTAGCCGGGGCCCACATAGTCACAATTGGCCCGCACCGCGTCGCGCGCGATGGTCACGCCAGTGCCCAGATGCGCAGCGGTGCGTTCGGCCAGATCGAACACCATGCTTTCCTGTTTGTCCTGCGGCGCGCGCACGCCAATGCCCAGCAGATGGATATCGCTGTGCAAGGCAGCGAGCCCCGCAACAAGCCCAGCTTGGGTGCCAGAGCTCCCGGTTGCGTGGACAAGCGCATCGATCTTAAGGCCCGCGCTGTCGGCTTGTTCGGTCAGCTCGCGCGCGCAGTTGACATAGCCCAAAGCGCCGATCGGGTTGGAGCCACCGCCCGGGATGATGTAGGGTGATTTTCCCTCGCGCAGCAGATCTTCGGCCAGCGCCTCCATCTC
>CAKZYL010000509.1 GCA_937884705.1 uncultured Roseovarius sp.
GACCGGGCATAAAGGACAAGGGGACGAAGACGGCGATCAACGTCATCGAGGTCGCGATCACGGCAAATGTCACCTGTTCCGAGCCGCGCAGCGCAGCAACCAGAGGGCTTTCTCCGTTTTCAATGCGGCGCTGAATATTTTCCAGCACCACAATGGCATCATCCACCACCAGCCCAATGGCCAAAAGGAGCGCCAAAAGGGTCAGCGTGTTGAGCGAAAACCCCCACGCGCCGATCAGGATGAAACAGCCGATCAGGGAGACAGGAATGACCACAGCCGGGATCAGGGTCGCGCGCGCAGAGCGCAGGAAAATCAAGATGACAAGAACAACCAGGCCCAAAGATATCGAGAGAGCGATCAACACCTCACGAATGGACGCCCCGACAAAAAGCGCATCATCAGATCCTACGATGATCTCCATGCCCGGAGGCAAATCCGGGGTGACCCGGTCGATCTCTGCTCGTACAGCCCGTGAGATCGCCAGCGTGTTCGATTGACTCTTACGCAAAACGGCAATGCCCACGGCATCCGTCCCATTGGTGCGCACAATCGTTGTTTCATTGGCGACACCGGCCTCGACCCGCGCCACATCGCCCAGGCGCACGGGATATCCGGCGACGCGATCAATCACCACGTCACGGAAATCATCCAGAGAACTGAGACGTGAATTGAGCCGCACGGAAAGCTGGCGGTTTTGAGATTTCAGGATGCCGGAGGGCAGCTCAAGGTTGTTTCGTCTGAGCGCTCGTTCGACATCCGCGACGGTGAGTTGCCGCGCTGCCAGCGCGCGCCGATCCAGCCAGATGCGCACAGCAAACCGGCGCGCCCCATAGATCCGCAGATCAGCCACGCCGTCGATTGTTGCCAACCTGTCGGCCAAAAAGCGATCAATATAGTCGGTGATCTCTGCCGTCGTCATGCTTGGCGATGTTATGGCCAGCCGCATCACCGGTTCACTGTCAGAATCAGCTTTGACCACGCGGGGATCTCGCGCCTCTTCCGGCAGACGCGGTTCCACCCGACCGACCGCATCTCGCACATCGGCAGCGGCGGTTTCTAGATCCGTGCCCTCTTCAAAGGTCAGCCGTATGATGGAGCGCCCTTGACGGCTCTCAGAGCTGATGTCACGCAGCCCGGTCGTGGCGGCGACGGCGCCTTCGATCAGTTCGGTGATATCGGTGTCGATCACATCGGGGGAGGCGCCTTGATAGTTGGTGTTGATCGTGACGGTTGCCAGATCCACGTCCGGCAGTTCCCGCACCGGCAAGCTCTGCAAAGCGCCCAGGCCAAACACCACCAAAAGCAAGGACGCGACGGCTGCCAACACCGGGCGGCGCACCGCGATGTTTGGAAGGCTAACAGACCGGCTCATGTATCGCCGTCCGCGTCCGACGGCGCCGTCGTGTCGCGTCCCAGCACTTTGATATCACCACCGTCTTTGACCCGCTGCAGACCGCGCACGATGATCTCTGTGCCGCTTTCCAATCCTTCGGTAACGGTGACAAACCCGTCTTGCCGTTGGCCGGTCTTGATCCGGATGCGCGATGCAATGCCGTTTTCGGCCACAAACACATAGGTCTCCGCCGCCTGGAAAATAACCGCTTCTTCGGGCACCACGACCTTGTCACTTTCGCTCAGCGTGAGCGTCAGAGACATGAACATGCCTGCGGGCAGCACGCTGTCGGGGTTAGGGATGATCGCGCGGGTGCGGAAGGATCGGCTGATCGGATCGATGCGACTGTCGATCGCGGCGATCTGTCCGTCAAAGCTTTGAGCTGGGAAGGCAGCGGACCGGGCGGAGATATGCTGACCGATGCGCACGTTGGCAAAGAGCGTCTCTGGCAGTGAAAACTCCACTTCGACATCGCTGAGATCATCAAGTGAGGTGATCATCTCTCCGGATTCGGCCCATGCGCCAGGGTCAATCGCCGACAGGCCGACAATACCGCTAAAGGGCGCCGTAATTGTGCGGTTGGCAAAGCGTTGTTCTGCGCGGTTCAGCTGCGCGCGCGCCTCAGCCAGACGCGCGGTGGAATCCTCCAGCGTGGCCTGTGACACTGCCGCGGACCCGATGAGCTGTTCTATCCGTGCCAGCGCCTGTTCGCGTTCCGTCACGCGGGCGCGGGCTTCGGCCAGATCGGCAAGCTCAATCTGATCGTCCAGTTTCACAAGGATGTCGCCGCGATTGACGCTTTGGCCCGGTACGATCAAGAGCTCAACCACCCGTCCGTCTTCGTCCGGCACGATTTCAACGGACTGGCGGGCGCGCGTTGTGCCCACGGCTTCTACAGTCCGGGCAATGCGCTGCATTGTGGCTTTGGCCAACTCGACCGTTGTCGGCGTGCTGGACCTTGGGCCGCTGGCCTCCTCTTGAGGGCGATAGTCCAGCCAGGCGAGATAGCC
>CAKZYL010000510.1 GCA_937884705.1 uncultured Roseovarius sp.
TTCTGGTGACGCTGGAAGGCCGTGGGCTGACCGAGTTCGATGCGGAAAGCCAGCTCTGGTACGTGGGCTCGCAGGCTTTCGTCATCGGGTCACGTTATCTGCGGCGCACGTCGCTTGTGGAACGCGCCACGCCTATCCTGCACCAGCTGATGACCCAGACCGGAGAGACCGCAAATCTCGCTGTTCCACGGGGCGGGAGCGTCGTGTTTGTCAGCCAGGCGGAATGCCACCATTCGATCCGCGCGTTCTTTCCCCATGGCTCGGCTTCGCCCATGCATGCCTCGGGCATTGGCAAAGCGCTGCTCTCGGAGATGGGGCCTGAGCAGATCGAGCACATGCTGCGTGAGACCGACCTAGAAGAGTTCACGCGCTTTACCATCACTGATCCCACGCGCTTGGTGGATGAACTGACGCGCACGCGGGAGCGCGGCTTTGCCATCGACGATCAGGAACGCAATGTGGGGATGCGCTGCATCGCCGCGACGGTGCGCAATTGGACGGGAAAGGCCGTTGCGGGCATATCCATTTCTGGCCCGTTGGCACGGATTGAGGACGGCCAGGTCGACGGTTTGGCCGATGCCGTCAAGGACGCGGCACAGAACCTGTCCGCAGCCCTAGGAGCGGACGCATGAGCACTTTAGATGGCTGGTTCACATCAAGCGTTTTCATTATTTTGCACGGGCTTTAGGGTGGGTCATGGCTGGTGCAAAAGGCAAAGCTATGTCTGATTTTTTCAAGGCAGCAAGGCGCATGGCACGCGTGCGGGGAACAGCGCTTTGGCCTGCGGGAGTGATTGCAATCTCAGCAACGCTTGCCTTTGGCGGCAGCGCTTTTTCTCAGTCTGCCAACCTAAAGGATCTCGGGCCTTCCGCTGCCGACGGCGGCTATCGCTATTTCAAAGTCATCGCTGATGAAGCCGCTTTGTTGCCCGAGCCGTCTTCGGCATCTGCGCCGAAGACTGTGCTCTCGCGCGATACGCTGCTGTCCAACCTTGGATGTATCACCGACAAAAACCCGGTCTGGTGTGAGGTGGTATCGCTTAAGGGAAAGAAAAAGGGGTTCGTTCATGCCTCTGACGTCCAACCGGCAACTAGCGCAGATGGCGCGCCGCCCACTGGGCCCAACGACAGCAAGGCACGGGCGCGAAAGAAGGATTTCGATTTTGACGGGGAGATCAAATGTGCACAGGTTGAGGGCGAAAGCCTTGGCAAATGCCGCATTCAGATCGCGCGCGCAGGCGGCGGAGATGCCACGGCTGTTGTGACGTTTTCCAACAGCTTCAAGCGGGAACTTTACTTTCGGCTTGGAGAGTTTCTGCGCGCCAATGCCACCATGTCCGGGGTCGGCAGGGATATAGATTGGGCGCTGCAGGGCGACATGTATACGCTGCGCGTCGATGACCAGCGGTTCGAAATTCCCGCGGCGTTCGTTTTGGGGGATTAGAGCGCATTCATAGAAACTGGGTGTGGGATGGGCCGCGAGAGCGCGGCCCAACCTTTTGGCCTTACGGCGTAATCTTGTAGATCACTCCTTCGTCAACGGCAGCATAAAGGCTGCCATCGGGGCCCTGAACCAGGGAGCGATAGCGCCCTCCATCCTCAGAGGCCAGGTCCATCTTCGCGATGCTGACCAGCTCGGTGCCATCCTCACTCAGTGTGAGAACCTCGATCCGCTGGCCGATCGGCGTACCGCCAAAGCCAATGCCAAGAATGCCGATGGCCATGGAGCCGTTCCAATCGCCCCACTGATCGCCGCTCAGGAACGCCGCAGACGCGGTCCCCTGGGACCAGCCACTGTTGTTCCAGATGGGCGGCATGGCGCTTGGATAGGTGACGAAATCCGTCATTGGCATCCACGCGGCCCGTAGATAGCGGTTGTCGCCCACCATCTGGTTCGGGCTGTAGCCGCAATAGTCATCCGGGCAGTCGCCGCGACCCGCCATATTGGGGCGCGGGTCCCATCCGGCGTTGCCGCCATTGCGCAGCACCGTGACCTCATCGGAATGCCATGGCCCGTGCTCTGCCGTGATCGCCGCACCGGTTGTCGGGTGGAAGGCGATGCCTTGGACATTGCGGTGACCATAGGTGTAGGTCCGCTTGTCAAAGCCAAAGGGCGGCGTGTTGCCGGCCGCAGGTGATCCATCCGTGTCCATCCGCATGACCTTGGACCCCATCATCGTCGGGCTTTGCGGCACCGCGCCATTATGGGTGTCACCTGTCGTCAGATAGAGGAAGCCGTCAGCGGGGTTAAACCGCACGCGGCCACCATTATGCGCACCCGGTCCTCCAAACGGGTGATCAGACGCGGCCATCTTGTAGGGCACGTCATCAACGATGTCGGTGCGGTTCGAGACGGAGGTGAAATCCTCACTCACCTCAAGCCGCATCAGGCGGTTGGTGTGCGGCTCTGACAGGTTGGACGTGGAATAGACGTAGATCCGGCGGTTCTCCGCAAATTCGGGATCCACGGCCACACCCATCATTCCGGCCTGGCCTTCACAGAAGAGATCTTCTGCGACCGCGTTGTAGCCTTCGGATTCAGTCATGCCCAAAATGGCATTGACGTCTCCAGACGGCATTCTGACGGACAGACCATCGCACTTTTCAGTGTAAAACATGGTGCCGTCGTCCAAGAATGCCATGTCCCAGGGGCTTTCCAACCCATCAAGAACGACTTCCTCGGTCAGGTCCTGAGCAAACGCCGAACTGGCGCCTGCGGCCGTAATGGCCATAATTGGTAACATGCTTACAAGATTTCGGATCTTCATATGTTCCTCCCTTAAATCTCCAATATCGTGGCCTTGTCGGCCCTCTCCTTTTTCAAATGCTCGAAATGCTCAAATCTGAAAAACCCTCATGCCTGCTTTGCCAGCAAAGCATCAGCCCGCGCGAAGATATCTTTGAACCTGGCTTTGGATTTGCTGCGCTGGCGGACTGTCTTGAGCGTCTCGTAATTGCTTGAGACATCGCCCACCAAGATCAACCCGACCATGCCGTAGGTTTTGTGCGGGGTGCAGAAATAGCCGTAGGCGCCTTCGACATCGAGGGTGAGTTCAAACTCTTTGCCGATCTTGCTTTTCCAAGGCTCAACCCCCTCGGGCAGCATATCATCGCGCGCCTGCGTGTTGTGATTGTTGTCTGTGGCCAAAAACCGGATCAGATCGCCAGGCTGCACCATCAAGATATCCGGGTAGAACACCATCAGTTCTTTTTTGTCATCAGGGTCATGGTTCAGCATCTCGATGTCATGAACGGCGGTAGACGAGGTCAGTATGCTCGGCGCCGTGGAGGCCGCCAAAGCGCCGCCCATCATGGTCAGGTTTTGTCGTCGTGTGATCTTCATGCATTTACCCTTTTTCAAATTCGTTCACTCCGCTGCATCGGCCAGTTTGCCCGGGGCCTGGCGGTAGGTGAGTGGGACGTCGTCACCATGCGCTGCATGGGCGTAGGCTTGTTCCTTGACGGCGATATGATGTGGGGATTTGGCGCAAACCGGATCGGTGGCGTTTGGATCGCCAGTGAGCGCCATGGCCTGGCAGCGACATCCGCCAAAATCAATTTCCTTGCGATCGCAGGATTTGCACGTGTCCGACATCCAATGATCGCCGCGATAGGCGTTGAAGGCGCTGCCATTGTACCAGATGTCCGGCAAGGATCTGTCGCGCACATTGTCGAATTTCAGATGTGGAATGGTCTGCGCGGCGTGACAGGGCAGAACCTGACCGTCCGGTGCGATGTTGAGCCCGGTCGTCCCCCACCCGCCCATGCAGCGCTTGGGCAGTTGATCGTGATAGTCGGCCGGAACAAAGTCGATCACCAGCCGACCCTTGAGCTCTTTGCGGGCGCGGTTGACGATCTTGATAGCGTCCTGCGCCTGTTCTCTGGTCGGCATCAGCGCATCGCGGTTCGACAGGGCCCAACCGTGAAACTGCACCGTGGCAATCTCAATGCGACGCGCGCCGATCTCCTGGGCGATCTCCAACGCTCTCGGGATCTGATGCAGGTTACGCCGGTGCAACACCACGTTCAGCGTGATCGGAAAGCCGACATCCCCGATCCATTTGGCCACCTGCATCTTGCGTTGGAACCCGCCTTTGTAGCCGCCAATTTCATCGGCAAGCTCAGGCGTGGTGCCCTGCAAGGAGAGCTGCACATGATCGAGCCCTGCTTCGTCCAGCTCGGCCAGACGCTTCTCAGTCAGTCCGATGCCGGATGTGATCAGATTGGTGTAAAGCTCGGCGTCCCGTGCCGCGCGGATCAAATCAACAAGATCCCGCCGCGTTGCCGGTTCGCCGCCGGAAAGGTGCAGTTGCAAAACGCCCAGATCCGCAGCCTCCTGGAATGCGCGCGCCCATGTCGCAGTGTCCAGTTCCTGGTCCATCCGCGCAAGCTCCAGCGGGTTGGAACAATAAGGACATGAGAGCGGACACCGATGGGTCAGCTCTGCGAGCATGGCGATAGGCGGTTGTGGTCTCATTCAGCGACGTCCAGAAATCTGCGAGTTCTGAGGGCGTTCAGAAAACCGGCGCTGTCATCGCGGATTTGCTCTGGCGGCGCTTCGTACTTCTCGGCCAGCGCTGCCGT
>CAKZYL010000511.1 GCA_937884705.1 uncultured Roseovarius sp.
GGCACGATCTCTTTCACGCGCTTGGGCGAGATGAATTCTGTCTTCACCCCCTGCAGCGCATTGGCGTGCGCTGTGCGTTTGTAGCCGCGCACCTCATGCTCTGTCTGTGCCAGCATGATCACGCCACGGGGTGAGAACATGATGTTGTAGTTCAAATCCTGGCTCAGCGTCTCATAGAGCGAGCGGGATTTCTCATAGAGCGCCGCAGATGCGTCCTGCAGGTAGTTGGAGCGAATGATCGTCGTGTTGCGGCCTGTGTTGCCGCCCCCAAGCCAGCCTTTCTCAAGAATCGCGACATTGGTGATGCCGTGGTTCTTACCCAGGTAATAGGCCGTGGCGAGGCCATGGCCCCCTGCCCCGATGATAATGGCGTCATATCGTCGCCGCGGCTCGGACGATTTCCAAGCGCGTTCCCACCCGAAGTGATTTTTCAAAGCTTCCTAGGCAACGGCAAAAGCAGAGTAGCGTTTCATGAATGTCCAGGTCCCGTTTACGCACGCAGATGCGCAATCTGCGCTTATATGCGATACTCCTTGAATTTAGAGGATCGTGCGCGCGGCATTCAACGCACAATATGCGACATGTCCCCCCGCTGGGCGGCTTTGTCACGGCCCTCATGCTTTGAGCTCTTTTGCATGCGCCTCGGGCAGTTTACATGGGGGATAGGAAGGCAGATCAGCCGGTCTGGATAATGCGCATGGGATTTTGGATCATTGCCCTTGGCTTGGCCGCTTTGTGCTGTGCCGTTTTGACCAGATCGGTCTTGCGGCGGCGGGCGGCATCTGCGCCTGCGGCTTTCTATGATCTGCAGGTCTATCGCGACCAGTTGAAGGATGTGGAGCGGGATCTTGCGCGCGGCGTGATCTCAGAAGAAGACGCCGAACGCTTGCGCACGGAAGTGTCGCGCCGGATACTTGCCGCCGATGCAAAGCTCAATGGCGACGATGCCGGGGCACGTGCCGCGTCGCGTCCCTCCATGGTGTTACTCGCGGCAGTCGCGCTTTGCCTCATTGGCGGCAGCACGTGGATTTACGCGCAGATCGGGGCGCCGGGCTTTGATGATGTTCCTCTGGCGGAGCGCATTTCTGCCTCAGACGCGGCGCGGGCCAATCGGCTAAGTCAAGCGGAGGTGGAGCAACAAGTGCCGCGCCTCAACACCGAAGACCAAGCAGATCCCGAATATCTCGATCTGGTGAACAAACTGCGACAGGCGGTTGCCACCCGCCCTGATGATGCAGAAGGCCTCGCACTGCTGGCCCGCCATGAAGCCAGTCTTGGCAATTTCAGCGCCGCGCATCAGGCGCAATTGGCGCTGCTCCAGGTCAAAGGCGATGACGCATCAGCCGACGATTTTGCCGTTTTGGCCGATCTGATGATTGCAGCAGCCCAAGGCTATGTGTCATCCGACGCGGAAAAAGTTCTCAGGGCCGCGCTGGCGCGTGATCCCGAGGAACGGCGTTCACGGTATTATCTGGGCGTATACATGCTTCAGGTGGATCGTCCGGATGCCACTTTCCGGCTTTGGAGTGACCTTTTGGAACAAAGCCGCATGAACGATCCCTGGACAGCCACCGTTTTGAACCGGATCAACGAAGTCGCGCTTCGGGCAGGCGTGCAATATGATCTGCCGGACATGCCGGGGCTTTTTTCTGGCCCGACGGACGAGGAGCTGGATGCCGCTGCGCAAATGAGCGCCGAAGACCGGGCCGCGATGATCCAAGACATGGTGGCGAGCCTCTCGGCGCGACTGGCGAACCAGGGAGGCACATCAGAAGAATGGGCGCGTCTGATCCGGGCGCACGGCGTTTTGGGCAATGCCGATCAAGCGCGCGCCATCTGGGAAGAGGCGCAGATGGCCTTTGCCAATGACGATGCAGGGCTCACTTTGCTGCGCGCAGCGGCAGATGATGCTGGGGTGCTGGAGTGATCGTTGAAGACCTCGGCAGTTTCGCCGAAAGCCTTGCGAAACTGCAGCCAATCATCGGGCTCGACCTAGGCGAAAAGACGATTGGGGTGGCCGCGTCTGACGGCCTTTTACAGGCGGCCAACGCCGTCGTTACCATCAAACGAAAGAAGTTTGGTGTCGATGCCGCACAGCTCTTGGAGATCGCCCAGACGCGAAATGCGGCCGGTTTCATACTTGGACTGCCGCGCAACATGGATGGCTCGGAAGGTCCGCGCTGCCAATCCACCCGGGCCTTTGCGCGCAACCTCTCTGCCCTTACGGATCTGCCCATCGGCTTTTGGGATGAGCGCCTGTCGACCGTCGCGGCGGAAAGGGCGCTGATAGAGGCAGATTTGACGCGAAAACGTCGCAAAGAGATCATCGATTCTGTGGCAGCCACTTACATATTGCAGGGAGCATTGGACCGCATAAGGCACATCAGGGCAGGCACATGACCACCCCACCCGTTTGGACCCGAAATGAAATCGAGAGCCCCTGCGTGCGGCTCTGCGTGGTGCATCCCGACGCGGGCATTTGCACCGGATGCTACCGGTCTCTGGATGAGATCCGCGATTGGTCTCTCATGGCGCCTGAGGCGCGCCGAGAGATTATGGATACCCTGCCGGATCGCGCGCCCCTTTTAAAAAAACGCCGAGGTGGCCGCGCCGCACGTATGGCGCGCAGATAGTCTGACCCCGACCCCTGCCTTGCGTCACAGGTTACGGCAGATCCAACCAATCACGATTTCCGCTCGAAAGCTCTGGCCTGAAATACGCGATCATGCGCCCTTCATCGGGGGCGTCAGCGCCCTCTTCCCACGGGGCCACACCGTGTAGGGCCAGACGATGGACCAGATAGGCCTCCCCTGGTTTTGCCGTGACTTTGACGCGCGGACAGGTTTCAAAAACCTCCTGGCGCGTGGCTTGGTAGATCGCGGTCAGATCCACATTCTCCCAATCGGCCTCATCGAGATGGCCAAGCGCATCTTCAAAGGCAGCGCGCATGCGCTTGTGACTGCCCTCCCAAACGACAAGAGGGCTGGCGTTTTCATCGCAGTCGGTCAGTGGCAGGCCGAGGATGTAGGCGTGACGTTCTTTGAGCATGCGTTTCTTGGGTTGCCCCACTCCCAAGAGCCCGTCCACATGGGCCGCATCACGCTTCATCCGGTATCGATAGGCAGCTTCCGTTTCCGTCTCGCGCGGCTTGGGGTAGCCGGGATACACGACGGACACTTGCCCGGGATGCAGCGGCAACGTTCCGTAGATCTCTTGGGCGTGTCGATAGGCTTCTCCAACCAAAGGCCCCGCGCCATTGAGCGCGCCTTCGGGATCGCTGGGCAAGGAATCCACCCCAACAAACCAAGTGCCTTCGCATTGCAACCAGACCTGCCGTTCATCCGGGTCATTGACCCGATCCAACGCTGCCGTCCGCGCGGCGTCAAGCCACGGGTTCAGCGTTTCGTCTGAAGGGAACTTCGCCCAGCCCCTATCAAAAAGCGCATCCATATACGGCGCCCCCTCTCCTGCTCATTCGCCAAACTTAGGCCGAGGCCGCCGCCAACTCCACCTCTTGCAGCGCTGTCTCAACAAGCTGTGTTCCCGCACCGTCGCGTGTTGCGCCCTCAGACAGCACTCGACGCCAGGCCCGCGCGCCCGGACGTCCGGCGAAAAGGCCCAGCATGTGGCGCGTGACCTGATGAAGTTTACCACCCGACACAAGATGCGCCTCAATATAGGGCAGCATCGCGCCTACGACATCCTCGGCGCGAACGGTATCCCTTTTCGTGCCGAATATACGCGCATCAACAGAGGCAAGAATCCTTGCCGGTTGATGGTATGCGGCACGACCGAACATCACGCCATCAAGCCCCTTTGCCAGTATCTTTTCGGCATCCTGCAGCGCGTCAAATCCACCATTGATCGAGATATGCAATGCAGGAAATTGCCGCTTCATCGCCAGCACGAGATCATAATCAAGCGGCGGCACCTCTCTGTTTTCCTTGGGAGAAAGCCCCTTGAGCCATGCCTTTCGAGCGTGGATAATGACCCTATTGATACCTGCCGCTGAGACGCGTTCCAGAAAAGTTGGCAAGGTCTCTTGAGGATCTTGATCATCCACGCCGATGCGACATTTCACTGTCACTTCCACCGCAACAGCCTCTCGCATCGCGACGCAGCACTCTGCAACCAAACCTGGATCCTTCATCAAAATCGCACCGAATGTGCCCGATTGGACCCGATCGGACGGGCACCCGACATTGAGGTTGATCTCCTGATATCCTGCGCCCTCCCCCAGCTTGGCGGCTTGCGCCAACTCCTCTGGATCTGACCCGCCTAGTTGCAACGCGACGGGGTGTTCTTGCGGGGAATGATCCAACAAATGCAGCGCGCCGCCTCTGACCAAGGCAGGGGCCGTGACCATTTCGGTGTAGAGCAAAGCTTCTTTCGAGAATTGGCGGTGCAGATACCGACAATGTCGATCCGTCCAATCCATCATCGGCGCGACGCTCATCCGGGCATGACTTTCGAGATTTGTGGCCATGGCTTGCCCTAGCAGGATGGAGCTGGCGCGTCGATACTGACTGAGCAAGTCGAATGGCGGCTATGAGCGCATATTGCCGAACGCTGTGAATTTAAAAGATGGCAATTACTCAGAAACCAACTCAAATTGCCTGGCTCATTTGCTGAGGCTCCGAAGTGTTGGTGCAATTGGTTTGTCGCAATAGTTCAAGGCTACTTGCGCATCAAAATTTTCCTTCTTCGATGACTTCGATTTCTGGAAGTGTTGCAATGCCATTTCCGCCACTGAAATATCGATACCCGACAACAACAGTTTCGGCACCTGGAGCGAACTCTATCTGAATGACGATGATTTTATCTGTTGTACCGTCCTCATTCTTCAGTCTTGCGAGCAGCGGCAGCTTGAATTCACTGAAAATGCGATCCTTCTTCCCTTCAACATAAAACACGGCGCGACCGCACCGGACATCCTCCTCTGTAGCAAAACGCTGTTCAATAAATGGAAACTCGTTCCAGCTTGAAGGATCCACAGCCGCCCAGTCGTAAGCATCGCACATTAAGCGCCTCACAATTCCAGATTAAAATCTCTTCTTACAGCACCGCTCGCAACGGGCATTGCTTCGAATATGAGCCAGCCGTTTGGATTCTCGAGGTTAAGCGCAGCCAAGGGCAGCATCAATTGCGAAGACGCCTATTTGACGAACTTTGCGCCGGCCTTTCATCCTCGTAGCCAAAATTGACGCTTCATGCACGACGCAAGGAGCGCCCGACAGCGGACTTTCGGGAGCATTTCATCAACGGCAGCAAATTC
>CAKZYL010000512.1 GCA_937884705.1 uncultured Roseovarius sp.
TTTGGTGTTCGGGGCTGTGGTGCACGTGATTTTTGCCATCGCCGTCATCGCTATGGTCATCGCCATGTTTTTCGGCATGAGCGAGAGCCTGGGCACGGTGCCCTATCCTTACGCCATCGCTGTAAATGCGCTCTTGGTGCTGCAGTTCCCCATTGCCCATTCAGTGTTGCTCAGTGGCCCGGGCGTGAGGTTTTTGGCAAAGCTTGTCCCAGGGCCGCATGGAAAAACACTGAGCACCACCACCTTTGCGATCATCGCGTCACTGCAGCTCTTTCTCCTATTCGCGTGCTGGACGCCGAGCGGAATTGTCTGGTGGCAGGCAGAAGGGTGGGCGTTCTGGGTGATATGCTCTGCCTATGCCATGTCGTGGCTGCTGCTGCTTTGGGCCAGTTGGGACGCAGGCGCCGAGGTGCAATCGGGCGCGCTTGGCTGGATGACGCTAATGAAAAACTCCAAGCTGCGCTTTCCCGACATGCCGACAGGTGGGCTCTTCAGGGTCGTCCGCCAACCGATTTATCTGTCCTTTGCGCTGACACTTTGGACGGTGCCCGTTTGGACACCGGACCAGCTGGCGCTTGCGATTGTGCTCACCCTCTATTGTCTGGCAGCCCCCAAGCTGAAGGAGCGAAGGTTCAAGAAACGCTATGGCGAACGCTTCACTCGATACCAAAGCGAGGTGCCCTACATGGTGCCATCTCTCAATGGAGCGCGGCATGACGAAACCGCAACGCAATGATCTGACCATTTATGACGATGTTGCGGACCAGTGGTGGTCTGACGACATCAAATGGGTGCGCACGCTCAAGAGCATGGTGCCTGGACGGCTCAAGTGGTTTGATCGCCACATTGATTGGGCCGGCAAACGCGTTCTGGATCTGGGCTGTGCTGGCGGTTTCATGGCCGAGGCTTTGGCCGCGAAGGGCGCCATCGTGACCGGCATTGATCCTGCAGCGCGGGCGATTGAGGCGGCGCGCGTGCATGCGGCGCAGATTGGTCACGAAATCCGATATGACGTGGGGGTGGGTGAAGATCTTCCTTACGGGGATGCCAGCTTTGATGCCGTTGTCTGCGTCGATGTACTCGAACATGTGGCGGATCTCGACCAAGTTTTGCGCGAGGTAGAGCGCGTGCTGGTGCCGGGCGGGCGGTTTCTCTTTGACACGATCAATCGCAATGCCATTTCGCGGCTCGCGGTCATCACGATGGCCGAGGATGTCTTGCGGCTTTTGCCCAAGGGCACGCATGATCCCGCGCTTTTCATCAAGCCTCTCGAGCTGAAATCAGCCTTGGAGCGGGCGGGTTTTGCCGTAGGCCCCTGTGTGGGCCTGGGCCCAAGGGGCCTCAACAGGCGCGGCGATTTCACCTTCGGGCCTTTGCCCCTGCGCCTGGTGATCTACATGGGCTTTGCGGACAAGGGAGCTGAACATGGTTGAAGTATCGCTTTTGGTAACGGCGCTGATGTTCGGCGGCACGGTTCTCTATGCCTTTGGGTTTGCGGCGTTCGTGTTCACCGCGCTTCCGGCTGATACGGCCGCTCCATTGCTTCGCAGAGCCTTCCCGCATTTCTATGCCTTCGTCATTGCCACATCCGCCGTGGCCGGGGGCATCGTGGCCTTCTTTGACCCGCTGAGCGCAGCCATTCTGGCAGCCATTGCCATCTCAGGCATCTATGCGCGTCAGGTGCTGATGCCGCAGATCAATCAGGCCACAGATGACGGTAACAAACCCCGTTTTAAGAAACTTCACGGTTTCTCGGTTGTTATCACGCTCATTCACATCGCCGCCGCAGCGGTCGTGATCATCAAAATCGCGTCACACGCCTGATCACTCTGCAGGCGCTGACGAGGTTTTTTGCAGGCGCGCGAAGAAGAACAACGCCGCCGCTATCCCTGCGCCGATCAGGTCGGTCAGCAAGCTGCCTGCGATCAGGCAAAGCGATGCGGCCATCAGAACGCAACGGATGACAATGTTGGCTTCGCGTCCGGCCCACCAACCTTGGACCGAAGATGACAGAAGGAACACGCCAAGCACGGCGGTGAGGCCCGCTTGCACGATCTCGTACCATGCGCCCTGCATCAG
>CAKZYL010000513.1 GCA_937884705.1 uncultured Roseovarius sp.
TGGGCGGCATCTCCACCTCCTGGGGCCTCGACGCCGATGGGATTTCCACCGTCGATCATTGGAGCACCGAGGGCCATCTCGGCTACCCCGTCCTGCACGGCTATGGCAACTTGATAAAGACATGGGGCGGCGATGTTCCCGTAACGCTCAACGCGCCGGTTACGGCCATCGACTGGACCGGCAAAGAGGTCAAAGCAGACACCCCCATAGGCACGGTCACCGGCAAGACACTCCTCAGCACCGTGTCCACCGGCATTCTTGGATCCGGCGAAATCCGCTTCACGCCCAAACTCCCCGATTGGAAATCTGAGGCGATCCAAGCCATTCCCATGGGGTGCGAAAACAAGGTCGGCATTCATTTCGACCGTGACGTCTTCGGCGACGCGCGCGGCTACTATTCCACATGGGATGACGAAGGGCATTTCGCCAAGGTCAATGCCTGCCCCATGGGCCTCAACCTCGCCATGGTGTTCGTAGGCGGTCGCCTCGGCATCTGGCTTGAAAAGCAGGGTCCGCAGGTGTTCCACGACTACGCCCTTGACCGCGTGGCGGATATCTTCGGCAATGACATCCGCAAACATGTCACACGGTCCATCACCACCGCCTGGCACACCGATTCGTGGTTCCGTGGATCCTGGGCCTGCGCGATGCCGGGCCAGGGGCACCAGCGCAAAAACCTGGCCCGCGCGGTCGATGATCGCCTGTTCTTCGCCGGGGAAGCCACCCATATCGGAGGCCAAGGCACCTGCAGCGGCGCCTACCTCTCAGGCGTCCGCGCCGCCCATGACATCGCGGCGACCCTGCACCCGAAACGTCAGGAAACCATGCTCGCCGGCCAGTAGAGCAACTGCGGCTTCTTTCTTTTCATAAATACCCAAATCCCGCCTGCTCATACAGGAAGGGCCGTCGTACTGGAGACGGTCCTCAAGGCAAAGCTCGACTGCATCTTCGCGACGCCAGGCAGACGGGCCAGATGCTGGCGATGGATGCGCGCGAAATCCTCTGTGCTTTCGGCCACGACCTTGAGAATATAATCGGCCGCGCCAGCAGTCAGGTGGCATTCCAGAACATTGGGAATGAGGCGCACGGCCCGCTCAAATGCCTCAAGAACTTCGTCGGCTTGGGTCGAGAGCGTGATCTCGACAAAGATCGTGGCCCCCACGCCCATCTTGCGCGCGTCCAGCAAGGCCACATAATCGCAAATGTATCCGTCTTTCTCCAACCGTCCCACGCGGCGATGGCAGGCACTGGCCGACAGATTGACCGCGTCCGCCAGATCTGCATTTGAGATGCGCCCGCGCCTTTGCAGGACAGAAAGAAGACGGCTGTCGGTAACGTCGAGTGTCATCTGCGCAAGACCTTTCATCAAATTGGCAAAATATTCGAATTTCCTGCGGACATTTAAACAAGACTTGGGTGATTTTTCAATCCAATTGCTCAGAATTTAGGCAACACTTGTCTGACGGGATAGGAGTATGAGTTATGAAAATCGGATGCCCCACTGAAATAAAACCCCAAGAGTTTCGCGTTGGCATGACGCCCAACGCCGCCCAGGAAGCCGTTGCGCACGGTCATGACGTGATGATCCAGGCCGGCGCTGGCAATGGGGCCGGATTTACCGATGCCGACTACCAGACGGCTGGCGCCGTGATCGTGGACACAGCGGAAGAGGTTTTTGCCACTGCCGACATGATCGTGAAGGTGAAGGAGCCTCAGGCGGTCGAGCGCAAGATGCTTCGCGAAGGCCAGTTGCTTTTTACCTACCTCCATCTCGCTCCCGATCCTGACCAGACCCATGATCTGATCGCCAGCGGTTGCACCGCGATTGCCTATGAGACTGTAACGGACGCCCATGGCGGTCTGCCGCTCTTGGCGCCTATGTCCGAGGTTGCCGGACGGCTGTCGCCGCAGGTTGGCGCCTACACATTGCAAAAGGCCAATGGCGGACGCGGTGTTTTGATGGGCGGCGTGCCCGGTGTGGGCCCGGCCAACGTTCTGGTCATCGGCGGCGGTGTCGTTGGCACGCACGCGGCGCGTATTGCGGCCGGAATGGGTGCGAATGTCACCGTTCTGGATCGCTCCCTCCCACGTCTTCGCTATCTCGACGATGCGTTTGGGAGTGTGTTCAACACGGGCTATTCGTCCGCCGGCTTGCTGGCAGAGCATCTGCGCGACGCAGACATGGTCGTTGGCGCCGTATTGATCCCCGGAGCAGAGGCACCCAAACTCGTGCGCCGCGCACAGTTCGCGGATATGAAGCCCGGAGCGGTGCTCGTGGATGTGGCGATTGACCAAGGTGGGTGCTTTGAAACCTCAAAAGCCACGACCCACGCCGATCCGATCTATGATGTCGACGGGATCATGCATTACTGCGTGGCGAATATGCCGGGGGCGGTTGCCCGCACCTCGACGATCGCATTGGGCAACGCGACCATGCCGTTCATGCTGGCCCTCGCCGACAAGGGATGGAAGCAGGCCTGCATTGACGATGAGCACCTGCTCAATGGTCTGAACGTGCATGCCGGGCAACTCACCTACTACGCGGTGGGCAAAGCCCTGGGCATCGATGTGATTTCGCCCCAGATCGCAGTCAAGAGTTAAGCCTTTCAGCGCTTGCGTTTCCCGGCACCATGCTTAGGTTCCCTCCACCACCAAAGGAGCCTAAGCCATGACCGATCTGACCCCGCGCGAGATTGTCTCGGAACTTGACCGGTTCATCATCGGGCAGAAAGATGCCAAGCGCGCCACGGCTGTGGCCCTTCGCAACCGCTGGCGTCGCAAGCAGCTTTCAGACGATCTGCGGGATGAGGTCTACCCGAAGAATATCCTGATGATCGGGCCCACAGGCGTCGGCAAGACGGAGATCTCGCGTCGCTTGGCCAAGCTCGCCCGTGCGCCGTTTATCAAGGTGGAAGCCACGAAGTTCACTGAAGTGGGCTATGTCGGCCGGGATGTGGAACAGATCATCCGAGATCTTGTCGACGCGGCGATTGTTGAGACCCGAGATTGGATGCGCGAGGATGTGAAAACCCGCGCGCACAAGAATGCCGAAGATCGTGTGATCGAAGCCATCGCGGGCGAGGATGCGCGCGACGCCACCCGCGATATGTTCCGCAAGAAACTCAAGGCAGGCGAGCTGGATGATACGATGATCGAGCTCGACATCGCCGACAATTCAAACCCCCTTGGCATGATGGATATTCCAGGCCAGCCAGGCAGCCAGATGGGCATGATGAATCTGGGCGATATCTTTGGCAAAGCCTTTGGCGGCCGCACGACCCGCAAACGCATGACGGTGTCGCAAAGCTATGAGATCCTGATCGGCGAGGAGGCGGACAAACTGCTCGACGACGAGACCGTGCATAAATCCGCGCTCGAAGCGGTTGAGCAAAATGGCATCGTTTTCCTCGATGAGATCGACAAGGTCTGTGCAAAGTCAGAAACCCGCGGCGGTGATGTGAGCCGGGAAGGTGTTCAGCGCGATCTTTTGCCTTTGATCGAGGGCACCACAGTGTCAACCAAATACGGATCTGTGAAAACCGATCATGTGCTGTTTATCGCATCGGGTGCGTTTCACATTGCGAAACCCTCCGATTTACTGCCCGAGCTTCAGGGCCGCCTTCCCATTCGGGTAGAGCTTCGCGCCCTGACCGAGGAAGATTTTGTGCGCATTCTGACGGAAACGGACAATGCATTGACGCGCCAGTACGCGGCCCTGATGGGGACCGAAGAGGTGACTGTGACCTTCACAGATGATGGGATCGCGGCGCTGGCCCGGATCGCGGCCGAAGTGAACCAATCAGTGGAGAACATCGGGGCGCGGCGGCTTTACACAGTGATGGAGCGGGTGTTTGAAGAGCTGTCTTTCACCGCTCCAGACCGGTCAGGCGATGAAATCACTGTCGATGCGGCTTTTGTTGAAGCCAATTTGGGCGAATTGGCGAAATCTGCGGACCTCAGCCGCTACGTTCTTTAGGCCTAAAAACCCACGCTTCAGAACACTGCTGAATGACAGGCCAGCCCCTGTGTTAGTTCTTTGAATCTTATGGTTGTGGTTTTCATTGCTAAATTACTTAAACGTGTGTTACCGATATTGCAGGGAGTCCAAGAGGTGAAACGAACGCAACAATACTAACTGGGGATTAGTGGGACATGAAGCAGCCGTGACAAAGAATGTGCTGCGCTTCTGGCAGTCTTTGGACTCGAACGAATTGTTTGAGGCCCTGTTCCTTGCCGCCCCAATGATGTTGCATTCCGTCGACGAGCGCGGGCTTTTCCTACGTGTCAGCACCTACTTGGCAGACAAACTTGGCTACAGCGTCGAAGATATGGTGGGCCATCCAATCTTGGCGTTCCTCACCGACGAGTCCCGGACCTATGCAGAGGACATCACCGTCCCCGAGTTTCGCAAGAAAGGCCAAGCCGATTCAATAGAGTACGATTTTTTGCGCAAGGATGGTCAGGTTCTGCCAGTGATTATGTCTGCCATCGCGGAATACGATAGCGACGGCGCCTTCGTGCGGTCCCTGGCTGTGAGCTTTGACAATTCCGCAGCCAAGAAAATCAACCAGGAACTACAGCGGAAATCCAAAGGCGACGCGATTGGAGAGTTGGTAGGCGGCGTTGCTCATGACTTCAACAACCTCTTGGCCGTTGTTCAGGGCAATCTGGATTATCTGCTGCAAAACCCCGAGGATCCGGAGCGCGAAGACCTCATCAAGGATGCGTTCGACGCAACAAAGCGCGGTGCGTTGATGATCGACCAATTGCTGACTTTCGGGCGGCGAAACACGCTGTCGATCAGCGGTGTCGATGTGGACGAGGTCGCGCAAACCGCCTGCCGCCTGGTTCAGAGGCTGTTTCCGCCAAACATAGAGATCCAAGTCATCCCCAATAAAACCTTGTGGAGAGCGCGTGTCGATGCGGCTCTTCTCGAAACAGCATTTCTAAATCTTCTGAACAACGCGCGAGATGCAATGCCAGATGGTGGCACAATCAAGATCGAAACACGCAATTTTGAGATCAACGAGGATAGCTCTGACACCCATCTGAGCCTGACACCCGGACGCTACATCAGGATCTCAGTATCAGACACCGGGAGCGGGATAGAGCAGACGCATCTGCAAAAGCTGTTCAAACCCTTCTTTACCACGAAATCCCACAAGAACGGATCAGGCCTTGGCCTTTCAATGGTGATGGGGTTTGTCGAACAGTCCCGCGGCGCAATCAGCGTCCAAAGCAAAAACGGTGCCGGGACGACGTTTTGGATGTATCTGCCTGTAGATACCACTGGCATCACGTCACAGGCAAAGATCGAAGAACGGAATCGGACTTTGCTTCATGAAAAGACCGTCCTGATCGTCGAAGATGATTCAAACCTGCGCGGCATTCTTGCCCGGCAATTGCAGGACGACAAGATCAAGGTCATAGAGGCCGAGACCGGCGACACTGCGTTCATGGCAATGCATGCCGGTTTGGAGCCGGATCTTTTGCTGACAGACGTAGTGATGCCTGGGTCTTTGCAAGGGCCCGATCTGGTTCAAAGAGCCCGCGCCATACTGCCCGATCTCCGGGTTCTTTTTATATCGGGGTATCCGCCCGACGTCTCTGGCCATGGGAACGTCACCGATGCAAGGGATCCGCACCTGACCAAGCCGATTTCACAGGACACGCTCAGGGCGGCAGTGATGGATCTTTTGACCGAAACCTAAAGCTCCGCGCGTCCCAGCCGAAGGTTGAACGGCAAAACATCCGATGATTCCCCTTTCCTTCGCCCAGGTTTCGCGCAACGAAGGCGCATGAAGCTCACCGAATTTCTGCGCGAGAACGCCCCTTACCTCACCACTGGGGTTTTGCTGACGTTTCTCAGCAGCTTCGGTCAGACATTTTTCATTTCTATTTTCGCCGGTCATATCATGGGCACCTTTGAGCTCAGCCATGGTGAATGGGGGCTGATTTACGGAGTGGGCACATTTACATCGGCTGCCATCATGGTGTGGGCCGGCGGCCTGACTGATCGGTTTCGTGTCCGCAGTCTTGCTCCGGTAATCCTCGTTCTTCTGGCGCTGGCATGTCTTGGCATGGCGCTGAACCGGGTTTGGTGGGGGCTCTTTGTTGTCATTTTTGCGCTGCGTTTTGCGGGGCAGGGCATGACAAGCCACATTGCCATCGTCGCCATGTCCCGCTGGTTCATCGCCACGCGCGGGCGGGCGCTTGCCATTGCAACGATGGGTTTTGCGGTTGGCGAAGCGCTGTTGCCGCTGATTTTTGTCGCTTTGATGGTGTTCATCGATTGGCGCATCCTTTGGGTGGTCGCCGCTGTCATATCCCTGCTTGGCATTCTGCCTTTGTTGCGGCTTTTGCGGTTGGAGCGCACGCCCGCGAACCTAGCGCAGACCAATCAATCCCTCGGTATGAACGGGGCGCATTGGACACGCAACCAGGCGATCGGTCATTTCCTATTCTGGTTCATGATCCCAGCGCTGCTTGGGCCCTCCGCCTTTTCAACAGCCTTCTTTTTCCACCAGGTGCATTTCGCAGATCTCAAAGACATCGCCCATGTGGAACTGGTCGCCATGTACCCGTTTTTTACGCTCATCAGTATTGGTGCCATGATCGCATCGGGCTGGGCACTTGATCGGTTTGGAACGCCGCCTTTGATCCCGTATTTCCAGATACCCATGATCGCGGCGTTCATCGTGTTCGCCTATGCGACCGGGCCTTTTGGGTTGCTGCTCGGCCTGTTCTTTATGGGCCTGACAACAGGGTTCAACACGACCATCCCAGCAGCGTTTTGGGCAGAGTTTTATGGCACAGCCAGCATCGGATCGATCAAGGCGATGTCTACGGCCGTGATGGTGTTGGGATCGGCGATTGGCCCAGTGGTAACCGGCGTTTTGATCGATGTCGGCATGGGCCTTGAGACACAGTACATCCTGATCGGATTTTACTTCATAATCGCCACGGTGATGATGATGATCGGTGTGGCCCGCGCGCGCCCAGCACTACCTGCGACGGCGTAGATACACGTAATACGCCCCGCCGCCGCCGTGACGGCCATGGGCCTCTGTCACCTGCAAAACGACCTGGGCCATGGGCGGCGTCTGCAACCAATGCGGCACATTGCGGCGCAGGATACCGGGGCGCTCCGGGATCGGGCCGACATCTTCTCGGTCTTTACCCTGTCCTTTGCCCGTGATGACCAGAACAAGGCGCCGATCTTTGGCATAGGACGACATGATAAATGCAATCAGGGCTGGTTGCGCCTGATCCATCGTCATGCCGTGCAAATCAATCCGGCCCTGCGGCTTCAGCTTTCCGCGTTTGAGCCTGTCATAGGCTTTTTTGTCCATTTGCAGGGATGGCTTGGGGGCTGCGCTCGCGATCCCTGGAAGGCTTGGCGCATGACCATTCGCCTTTTGCCCCACCTTGAACTTGGGACCTTCGTCGGGTCGCTTTTTCGAAGGGTTATCACTTGGAAATATGTCCGCCATCGTTTCCTGAGGTTTGCGGGCCGGGTGCAGACGATCCGTGGTTTGCGCCACGCGTTGCCACAATTCCAATTCGTCCGGTCGGACTTTGCGAGAGCTCACTGAAAGGGCTCCGTCGCCATGGCAAAGGCGCGTTGTATTGGCAGCAAGACAACCATGCGGCCCGGATCTTTCAATTGGCCCGCAAGACGGCCGGCAGTGTCGCCTGTGCCAAAGAAAATGTCAGCGCGCTGCGCGCCTTTGATGGCTGATCCTGTGTCTTGTGCGATCATGAGGCGATTGATCGGGCCTTCACCATCTTTTTCAATCCAGACCGGAGATCCGAGAGGCACAAAGGCGGGATCAACCGCGATGGTGCGGTTGGCCGTGATCGATCGGTTCATCGCGCCGAGCGGGCCCTTTTCCGGGGGCACCTGATCGACCTGGCGGAAGAACACGTAGGATGGGTTGTGGTACAAAAGATCACGGCCCGCGACCGGGTTGCGACGCACCCAGTTCTTGATGACTTCGGCGGAGACTTGATGAACCGAATACACCCCGCGCCGCACAAGCTCTACGCCGATGGAGCGATATTCATGCCCGTTTGAGCCGCCGTAGCCCACACGGATGACATTGCCATCGGGCAGTCGAATTCGGCCTGAGCCTTGGATTTGAAGAAAGAACTTCTCGACAGGGTCATCGACCCACACGATCTCATATCCTTTGCCGCGCATGAAATTGCCAGTTTCAATTTCCCTGCGAGTGAGCCATGGATTATTGGCCTTGGCGGCCTGCGGCTCTCGGTAAAGCGGGTAGCGATACCTCGACGTACGGGTCAGTGATCCACTGAGTTCCGGCTCAAAGTACCCGGTAAAGAGGGCGCGTTTGCCATCCTCAATCAAGACGGGGCGAAAGAAGAGCTCAAAAAAGGCTTTGGCATCCGTGCCGTTTTGCGCGAGAGCACAGAGCGATTGCCAATCCAGATCGCGCAAATCCGGGCAGGTTTCCAAAAACGTGCCAAGCGCTCGCTCATGGGCATCGAATTCCCACCCGTCTAGATCATCAAATTCCAGAACGGTATGGGTGACGACTTCGGCACAGCATATGAAGGCCGTGCACGCCCAAGCGAGTATTGCAGCCCAAATCCGTGTGATCATTCGCCCGTGGCAACAAGCCGCCAGTTTGGATCGTTTGCACCCATCACGCGCTCAAACGTCCAGGCGTCTTTCTGCTTCTTGGATTGGCCGGGCTTGCCTTCTACGACCTCACCCGCCTGATCTTTCACAACTGAAATCAGTTCTCCAATGAAACGGACGGTGATTTCGGCTGTGTTCGTCGACGTGTCGAACCGCGCGTCATCCACGGTTGTGCCACGCACGCCAACAAACTCTGCATCGATGCTCAGACCCTGGGCCTGACGCGCATCAACGACCTGAGCGAACGCCTCATAGACATCCTCAGACAGGAACGGCGCAACGTCATCGAGGTTGCCGCGCTCAAACGCCATTAGGATCCACTCATAGGCCCCTTTGGCACCGCCAATGAATTCACTCAGTGAAAATGACGGCTCAACCCGTTTCATTTCTGCCAATGCCGCGGCTGCATCTGAATCTTCTGCAACATGATCGGTGATATCGTGATCTGGTCCGCCGTCGATCACTTCGAAGTCCTGACGACGATCAGGTCGCGCCTCGGGTGGCGCCGAACTGCGCGGCGGGCTTTCAAACCCATCACGGGTTCCGAGCACGCTTTTCAAGCGCAAAATCAGAAAAACAGCAATGCCGGCAAGCACCAGAAGCTGTATAAGCGGGGAGTTCATAAGCACCTCATCACATGCAAAGCATGGTAACACAAGTTTCGTCGTCTTATGTAGGTGGTGAAAGTCGGCAAGTCCACCGTGTGGGGGCTGCATCACCAAAGGAATCGCAAATGTGGTTGTTCTTAACCTTTTTGGCCGTCCCGTTGATAGAGATAGCGCTTTTTATCCAAGTTGGTGGCTTTATTGGACTTTGGCCGACCTTGGGCATCGTGGTTCTGACAGCTGTTCTAGGCACCTGGCTCGTGAAATCCCAGGGGGCCATGGCTTTAGGACAGCTGCGAGGATCGTTTTCGCGTTTGGATGACCCAACCGAACCGCTTGCCCATGGCGCAATGATTCTCGTTGCGGGTGCGCTTTTGCTAACTCCTGGGTTTTTTACAGATGCTGTCGGGTTTTCGCTGTTGATGCCGCCGGTTAGGTCGGCGGTATTTTCGTATCTGCGCAAGCGGATCACAGTCCAAAACTTTGAAATGGGTCAGGGATTTGAGGCAAGAACGCATCACAGTCAACCCAGCCACAGCGCCCGTGGTGACGTGATCGATGGCGATTTTGAGGAAGTGGGTCCTGACGCCTCCGCGCCCAAAGGCCCCTCTGGGTGGACAAAGCATTGAGGCCTGCCGCCCTTCCTGCTAGGCACCCGCGCAGCAAAGCGTGATATCCGGAGGGTCATGATGGCCGAAGAAGACAACACAAATGGTGCGGCTGCGGCGACCCCTGGTCAAACTCCCCAAGTGAAGATGCAGATCCTAACGCAGTTTGTACGAGATTTGTCCTTTGAAAACATCCTGGCGCAAAAGGGCACCGGCGGTGAGGTAACGCCCGACGTGGAAGTGGGCGTGAACCTTGACGCAAAGAAACGCGCAACCGAGCATCAGTATGAAATTGTTGCGAAAACAAAGATCACCTCGAAAGACAAAACATCTTCAGAAGTCCTTTTCATCATGGAGATGGACTATGCGGGCGTTTTTCACATCGAGGGTGTGCCGGATGAACAGCTTCATCCGTTCCTGATGATCGAGTGCCCTCGGATGATCTTTCCGTTCATTCGCCGCATTGTCAGCGATGTGACCCGTGACGGTGGCTTCCCGCCGCTCAATCTGGAAAATATCGACTGGGTGTCGCTTTACAGAAACGAGATCATGCGCCGACAGGCCGCGTCGCAAGAAGCGGCGAAGCCCAACGCCTGAGGCGTTACTTCAGCCAGAGCGCATCTTCGCCAAGATTTTCGACAAACGCGGCATGGGCTGCCTTTTCATCGGCGGTGATCCGATTTGGCAGTGGGTTTGGCCGCTTCATCGCGCGCCATTCTTGTTCTGCTTGAGCTTGTCCTGGTGATCCGGTCGCATTGGAGGAAAGGCCAAAATCTGGCTGGCGTCCCCCGATCAACTCCAAATAAACTTCCGCCAGGATCTCTGAGTCCAAAAGGGCGCCATGCAGCGTACGAGCTGAATTATCTATCGAAAACCGCCTGCATAGCGCATCCAATGAGGCAGGCGAACCGGGAAACTTCCTCCGTGCGATGTCGAGCGTATCGATCGCCTGATCATAGGGCAACGGTTTCAACCCGAGCCAGCCGAGCTCTGCGTTGATGAATTTCATGTCAAAACTTGCGTTGTGAATGACCAGTTTGGCGTCTCCCACGAATTCCAAAAATTCTTGCGCAATAGATTTGAAAACCGGCTTGTCGCTGAGGAAGTCATCGCCCAGACCGTGCACTTCAAATGCCTCCTGAGACATTGCACGTTCTGGATTGATGTATTGGTGGTATGTCCGTCCGGTGGGCATGTGATTGAGCAATTCCACGCCGCCGATTTCTACGATCCGATCCCCTTTGTCCGGATCAAGACCGGTCGTTTCCGTGTCCATTACAATCTCACGCATTCATCTGCTCCCTGATGGTGCCCAAAATGGCCTTCACTTGTTGCGCGGCGCTCTCCGGTGTCTCTGTGGTAACAACATAATCCGCTTTCTTGCGTTTTTCTTCATCTGGCATCTGCTTGGACAAAACAGTTTGAAAATCTTGTTCGGTCATGTGCCCGCGAGCCATAACCCGTGCTTTTTGCGTGTCGGCATCAATGGATACACATACGGTTACATCCATGGCCTTGTCCGCGCCGGTCTCGAATAGAAGTGGAATATCCAAGACGACGATACTGCTGGCCGCTTTCTCAATAAAATCGGCGCGGTCCGCGGCGACAAGCGGATGGACGATGCGCTCGATATCCCTCAGCGCTTCAGGCTGCTGGCGAAGGATCTTCTTTAACTTCTCTCTCGATACGGCACCATTGATGATTGCGTCTGGGAAAGCTTCTTGCATCGGCGCAACAGCGTCCCCATGTTTCGCGTAAAGACGGTGCACAGCCGCGTCTGCATCCCATACGGCACATCCCTCGTCTGCGAAAATTTGTGCCGTTGTCGATTTGCCCATTCCAATCGAACCCGTCAGCCCGATTAAAACAGTCATCGCAAAGCCGCTGTTCGCGTGGCGGTGTCAACTTCGGGACGCAGCCCGAACCAACGCTCAAAACCAGGGATCGCCTGATGCAAGAGCATCCCCAAACCATCCACAATGAAACAACCACGCTGTTCTGCCTCCACCAGAAAGTTCGTTTTAAGAGGTGCATAGACAAGATCCGTCACAACGGAACCTGCGCGCAAACCGTCGAGCGGTACGCGCAGAGGTGGTTTCCCGATCATGCCAAGACTTGTCGTGTTCACGACTGTCGTTGCCTCTTCAAACATGTTACCAGCTTGTACCCAATCGACGACGGTTAGGCGTTTGCCGAAATCGGCGCGCAAGGCTTCCGCTCGAATTTTCGTTCTGTTAGAGATCAAAATCTCCGGGACACCTGCATCCAACAGGGATGTAATGACAGCCCGCGCCGCGCCGCCTGCACCCATTACCGCTGCTGGACCGGACTGTGGATTCCAATGGGGGGCAGACTGTTTGAGATTGGTGATAAAACCGTACCCGTCTGTGTTGTCAGCATGGATTTTCCCGTCTGGTCTAAAAATTAAGGTGTTCACTGCTCCAATAAGGGTTGCCCGATCTGTGATGAGGTCAGCTAGCTCTAAAACGCGCTCCTTATGGGGAATGGTTACATTAGCGCCAACGAACCCCATTTTGGGCATCATTCGAAGCACGACCTCCAAATCCTCAGTGTTGATATCCAGAGGGATGTAGTGTCCGGGTAAATTGTATGTCTTGAGCCAATGCGCGTGAAGAAGTGGGGATTTCGAATGAGCGATGGGGTAACCGATCACACCCGCCAAAGGGATTTTGTTTTCGCTCATGTATCTATCGCCCCACGTTGCCCCAAATAGCTCAGTATCTCGACCAGTGGCATTCCCAAAATAGTGAAGTAATCGCCGTCGATCTTAGAAAATAATCTAACGCCCTCTTCTTCAAGCTTGTAGCCGCCGACACTGTTTTGGATGCCAGGCCAGTTGCGATTTAGATACGCATCAAGGAATGTGTCGCTGAAATTTCGCATGGTGAGCCTGACCTCTCCCACATGAGACCAAGTGGGCTGACAGTCCTCATAGATGACTGCAGCGGAGAGTAGCGAGTGAGATTTCCCCTTAAGATCATTTAGCTGTTTACGCGCTTCGCTTTGATTTTTCGGTTTGGAGTAGATCTTACCTCCAATAGACAAAACCTGATCACATCCGATAACAAGACCGCGCAAATCGCGCGATACCTTCTCCGCTTTGCCGGACGCAAGAGCAAGGGCAATATCATGCGGTTTTGCGCCCGATCTGACGAGCGCATCTTTGACCGAAACTTCGTCGAAATTGGCCTCACTTACTGAGAAGGAAACATTTGCCGCCGCTAAGAGGCTTTGCCGTATTTCAGATGAGGATGCGAGAACGATGTGCATAGCTTCGTGGATAACCCGATGAAAATAGAGAGAGTGCTTTTGGAAAACTCTCGTGTTTTAGGCCCTGGTTCTGAAACGCGAAAAAGACGGATCGCTCCAAGCTTTTACTCACTTCGCTATCCTCTGTTGAAAAGGAAAAGTTAACCTTGTGCATATTGGCTATCGTCAGACACTCTATTTTTTTATCCAGTGTTCGTTTCTAGTTTAGTACTGCCGTAATCTATTGAAAAATATGTATATTTTTGAATTCATTCCGTTCTTCCAAATTCTATCCAGAGATCTGTCCACAGACATTTATCCGTGTAAAAAAGTCTGAACAAATCGTTAATCCACAGAAATTTCGGGCCCTACAAACACATCATCTCTTTTCCTTTTATTTATTTTATTATTGGCTAATAGGATGGGTGATTTCCTTTCCGATATGTATGCGTGGACGAAAGCGTTGCATGTCATCTCCGTTATCACATGGATGGCAGGGCTGTTCTATCTGCCTCGGCTGTTTGTCTATCACGTCGAACAAGACAAAGCACATGCTCCAGTGTTTGAGATCATGGAATTAAAGCTTCTGCGATTGATCATGAACCCCGCGATGATTGCGACCTGGGTGTTTGGGCTCCTTCTTTTGTCGACGCCGGGTGTTGTTGATTGGTCTGCAGTATGGCCCTGGTTAAAGCTGTTGGGTGTACTGGGTCTGACATGGTTTCACCATTGGCTTGGTCGAAGACGGAAAGATCTCATAGCGGGTGACTGCACGGTGACCGGAAGACAGTTTCGCCTGATGAATGAGGTACCAACGCTTTTGATGGTGTTGATCGTTTTCTCTGTTGTAGTGAAATTCTGAGCTTTCATTGACAGACACGGCAGTCATTTGTACAGAGCGCCAGCACGGACCCGTCCGGGATCCCGTTTTTCCTCTAATAAATAGGTCGAGCGCACAATGCGCCGTGGCCAAAGCAGGTCTATCTCATGTCCGACGAACGTCTCAATCTTTCTGATCTCAAAGCGCAGTCCGCCAAGGATCTTCTCGCCATGGCGGAAGAGTTGGAGATTGAGAACGCATCCACCATGCGCAAGGGTGAGATGATGTTCCAGATCCTCCGGGAACGGGCTGATGAAGGTTGGACGGTTTTCGGCAATGGCGTTCTGGAAGTGCTTCAGGACGGTTTTGGCTTTCTGCGCTCGCCAGAAGCTAACTATCTGCCCGGCCCTGATGATATCTATGTCTCGCCCGAGGCGATCAGGCAGTTCTCTCTGCGCACCGGAGATACCATTGAAGGCGAGATCCGCGCGCCAGAAGAAAGCGAACGCTACTTTGCGTTGACAAACGTCACGCAGATTAATTTCGAAAACCCGGAGGGGGCCAAGCACAAGGTCGCCTTTGACAACCTTACGCCTCTCTATCCTGACGAGCGTCTCAAGATGGAAGTCGAGGATCCAACGATCAAAGATCGCTCCGCCCGCGTTATTGACCTGGTGGCGCCCATTGGCAAAGGCCAGCGATCTCTCATCACCGCGCCACCGCGGACCGGTAAGACTGTGATCCTCCAGAACATCGCCAATAGCATCGAGCGCAATCATCCTGAGTGCTATCTGATCGTTCTCCTCATTGACGAACGCCCGGAAGAAGTCACGGATATGCAGCGCTCTGTTAAGGGCGAGGTTATCAGTTCTACCTTCGATGAACCTGCCACTCGCCACGTGGCTGTTGCTGAAATGGTGATCGAAAAAGCAAAGCGTCTTGTCGAACATAAACGAGATGTTGTTATCCTTTTGGATTCGATCACAAGACTTGGTAGGGCATATAACACAGTCGTGCCGTCTTCCGGTAAAGTTCTCACGGGTGGTGTGGACGCCAATGCTCTGCAACGTCCTAAACGTTTCTTCGGTGCTGCGCGGAATATTGAAGAGGGTGGCTCGCTCACGATAATCTCAACGGCCCTCATCGAAACAGGCAGCCGGATGGACGAAGTGATCTTCGAAGAATTCAAAGGCACGGGTAACTCTGAGATCATCCTGGACCGTAAAGTCGCTGATAAACGCGTCTTCCCGGCGATCGACATCCTCAAATCCGGTACGCGGAAAGAGGACTTGCTCATCAATAAGGTTGATCTCCAGAAGACTTTCGTTCTGCGTCGTATCCTCAATCCGATGGGCACCACGGACGCGATTGAATTCCTGCTGGGCAAGCTCAAGCAGACGAAAACAAACTCAGAGTTCTTCGACTCCATGAATACCTGATACGGTTAGGGCCATGGACACGATCTATGCGCTCTCTACAGCGCCAGGGAAGGCCGGAGTGGCCATTGTCCGTGTGTCGGGCCCACAGGCTTCGGATGCAGCTGTAAAGCTGGCAGGAACGCTGCCGAAGCCAAGGGTGGCATCGCGGCGGCAGCTGGCGGCAGAAGACAGATCTTTCATCGATGATGCCTTGGTTCTTGCGTTTGAAGAAGGCGCAAGTTTCACCGGCGAAGAGGTTATTGAGTTTCATCTCCATGGCGGGTTGGCCGTGATCAATGCGGTGTTGCAAGAACTGGGCCGGGTGCCGGGTTTGCGCGGGGCCGAACCAGGCGAGTTTACACGGCGCGCGCTAGAAAACGGAAAATTGGATCTGGCGCAGGTCGAAGGACTTGCCGATCTCATAGACGCGGAGACGGAGGCTCAAAGGCTGCAGGCGTTTCGGGTATTGTCTGGTGATCTTGGAACCAAGGTCGATCAATGGCGCGCTCATCTGATTCGTGCCGCGGCGCTGCTGGAAGCGACCATAGATTTCGCGGATGAAGAGGTGCCGGCTGATGTTTCACCAGAAGTCAGCGATCTCTTGGCATCAGTCGAACGGGATCTGATGTCAGAAATAGAAGGCGTGTCCGTTGCAGAACGTCTGAGAACCGGTTTTGAAGTTGCGATTGTTGGTCGGCCGAATGCGGGCAAATCGACGCTTCTAAATGCACTGGCCGGGCGGGATGCGGCGATCACATCGGAATATGCGGGAACGACGCGCGATGTGATCGAGGTTCGCATGGATCTCAAGGGCGTGCCGGTGACGTTGTTGGATACGGCGGGCTTGCGCGAAACGGATGATGTGGTTGAGGCGATGGGTGTGGAGCTTGCGAGAAAGCGCGCGCTGGCGGCGGATGTGCGGGTTTTTCTTATTGATCCCGGAGAGATACCCGATCTTGATGTGCAAGCGGACGACCTTGTTTTGATCAGTAAGATCGACACACGTTCTGGGCTTGAAGACGGGATATCTGGTTTGACTGGCCAAGGCGTATCAGCCTTGGTGGAAAGGTTATCGGTTATCTTCGCTGATCGAGCGGCGCACGATGGGATCGCCACAAGACATCGGCATCAGGATGCAATGATCCGCGGCCTAGCGCGGATCATCAAGGCGAAAGAAGCGATCGAGGCGCCGGATGATTTGTCTGAACTCGCTGCAGAAGAGCTCCGTGGGGCTGTCCGAGCGCTTGATTCTTTGGTAGGGCGCATAGATATCGAACATGTTCTGGATGAGATCTTTGCGAGCTTTTGCTTAGGAAAGTGACGTTCGCCAGCGAGGGATGTTTCACGTGAAACAATTCGACGTCTTGGTTATTGGCGGCGGTCACGCCGGTGCTGATGC
>CAKZYL010000514.1 GCA_937884705.1 uncultured Roseovarius sp.
AGCGGTTGGTCGCAGAGCGCGGCATGATCCAGCTCAGCACCGGCGACATGCTGCGTGAGGCCAAGACCAGCGGAACTGAGATGGGCAAACGTGTGGCCGAGGTGATGGACCGCGGCGAGCTGGTGACCGATGAGAGCGTGATCGGCCTCATCCGCGAAAAGATCATGGGCGACGCAGGCGGCGGTTTCATCTTTGATGGCTTCCCCCGCACGCTGGCTCAGGCCGATGCCCTGGGCGCGCTTCTGGAAGAGACCGGTCAGACCCTCGATTGCGTGGTCGAACTGCAAGTGGATGATGAGGTGCTTGTCGGCCGCATCGTGGGCCGCGCCGCAGAGGCCGCCGCTGCGGGCAAACCCGTCCGCGCCGATGACAATGAAGAAAGCCTCAAGATCCGCCTGATGGAATACTACAAAAAGACCTCGCCGCTGACCGGCTACTACTACGCCAAGGGCGATCTCAAAGGCGTGGACGGCCTCGGCGCGATCGATCAGGTCGCCACCGACATCGCAGGCGTGCTTGACGCCTGACACGCACCACGCCCGTAGGCCGGGGTTCACCCCGGCTCCACGCGAAACCCGCCAGAGCCAAGCCGCCCTTTACGCCAATGCATCCCAGATCGCGCGGCGTAAAGCGCGTCCAGTTTTCATAGACACGTCAGCATTGCCTTTCGCGCAAGGGTGTAGGTCAGGGTCTTCGCGAGACGTATGAGCGCAATCTGGCAGAGCGTTGTCAAACAGTTGATTGGATGTAAAAGCCGTGGGGCTCTATCAGTGTCGGCACCCGCACTATTGGCCCGTGGCCACATGACACGTGCAGACCATGCATCCCGAAGGCAGCCTTGCTTGGCTTACAAGCGATGCATGCGGACGGGATGCGCCCTGATAAGAAGAAGGAGACCTACCCTTTATGACACGCCGCATGTGCCTTCTTGGAGTGCTGCTTGGCTTTTTGTCGCTAGGTCCTCATATCACCTCCGCTGAGGCCGAAGAGTTTATCTCACCAGAAATTCTCGTGTTGGGGGACAGTCAGCTCACCTTTGGCGCAGGCCCCACGTTTCTGAATTTTTTCGACAATATCAAAGAGCGCTGCGCACCCACGCCTGAACAATCAACCTACCTGCAACGTCTGGGAAAGATGCGGACAAGCGTGATTGGCGTGCGCTCTTCGACCCTGCAATCCTGGTTGGAACGATCTGGCCGGTTCAAGGGCATGGTCTGTGACGTGGATCCCAACTGGAACGTGAACGCGAAAGGTTTCGGGTTTGTCAGCACCCGCCCCGATGAATTCGTGCAAATCGGGCAGGGCCGCGAATATCAGTTTTGCGAAGCCGACAAGTCACCTTTTGAAGCGATGTTCCGAGAAGATTACTACGCGCCAAGGCTGCTCTTTCTGACATTGATGGGCGGGGCATCTTATCGGTGGTCCAACAGTCCTGATTTTGCGCGGCAAGACGCGCTCGATCTGGTCGCGCAGATCCCACAGGGTATGCCCTGCATTTTCATGACGAGCCTCCCGGCCCACAAGCAAGACATCGTTGATCGTCGCTTGCGCGCGCAGGAGAACCTAAAGACGGCCTTTGAGGAAACGAACTCCAGATGCTCTTTCGTCTCTGGCCTGACCCCAGAGACAATCGAGGCCTTCGTCGGCAACAATGCCTTTTTCCGGACCAACGCCGCTGGTGTGGTCAAAGACCCGTTTCATCCCATTGATACGGCCGCAGAGCACTTCTTCGATCTTCAGGCGGGGAACATCTGCCG
>CAKZYL010000515.1 GCA_937884705.1 uncultured Roseovarius sp.
CCAGAAGCGTCATCACCTGCGTGCGCGTCGCATGCGTAATCCAGGTCTTGTTGCCGGTGATGCGGTAATCATCGCCATCCTTCACCGCCCGCGTGCGCAAGCTGCCCAGATCCGAGCCTGTGTTGGGCTCGGTGAACACAGCCGTCGGCAGCGTTTCGGCACTGGCCAGCCGCGGCAGCCATTTCTGCTTTTGCTCTTCCGTGCCGCCCGCAATGATCAGTTCGGCCGCGATCTCAGAGCGCGTGCCGAGGGAACCCACACCAATGTAACCGCGCGACAGCTCCTCTGAGACAACGCACATGGACGCCTTCGAGAGGCCAAACCCGCCATATTCCTCAGGTATCGTCAGACCAAACACTCCCATCTCGGCAAGCTCTTCGATGATCTCCATCGGGATAAGCTCGTCCTTGAGGTGCCAGTCATGGGCCACCGGCTCGACCTTTTCCACAGCAAAGCGGCGGAACTGTTCGCGGATCATCTCCAGCTCTTCATCCAGCCCGCTGCGTCCCACGGTGATCTCAGCACTGCGCTCCTGCATGAGCTCCACCAGACGCATCCGCGCATCCTGCGTGTTGCCCGTTTGCGTGAGTGTCTGGATCTCCGGGATCATCATCCCGCGCATATCTTCCTGGCTCAGGCCCATATCCTGGGGCCGGATCATCTCGGTCTGGCTCATCGGAATGCCGCCATAGATCTGCCAGAGGTACTCGCCAAAAGCGATCTGGTGGATCAGCTGTTCCACCTCGCCAAAATTGCCAGCGTCCTGAAGCCGCTTGGCCCAGTTCTGCATCTGACGCAGGGATTCCACATATGTAGCCAGCCAGGCAAACCCGTGGGCCGCCGTCTGATTGGCCTCGATCTTGCCGCCAGAGACACGGCCATCCACCGACACGGCGTCTTCTAGGCGCGACTTGGCAATCCCCAGGATCTTCTCCACAGGCGCAATTGACGCCTCCGTGAGGGCGAGCAGGTCCTCAAGAACCACCGGTGCGTTCAAACGCGGGTCCTGTCCGTCATGAGCCATGAATCAGTCTCCTTATTCCAGTCGGTCTGGTCTATCTATTTTGCATCTGCAGCGCAACTATTTTGCGCGTGCGAGAAGTCAATTGTTCAATTGTTGCGCCATGATGTCGCGATGGCAGGCTGCACGCCTGGATTTTACAGCACTATAGCCTGTGCTCTCTGCACGAGACATGCCAAATATGGCCCATGGACTTCACGTTGCTGCAGGGGGTGACCCCTGGCGTTTTGCTTTTTTCGTTTGCTGTGGCGGTGCTTGCGGGGCTGGTGAAGGGCCTCGTGGGGTTTGCAATGCCCATGGTGCTGATCTCGGGGCTGGGCTCCGTGGTCTCTCCCGAACTGGCACTGGCCTGGCTGATTTTTCCTACCTTGGGCACCTATGGCTGGCAGGCCCTGCGGCAGGGCGTTGTTGCGGCCTGGTCGTCAATGCTGCGGCTTCGGGTGTGTTTGTCCGCGGGGCTTGTGTTCCTCATCATTGGCGCGCAATTCGTGCGGATTCTGCCCGGGCCGATCATGCTCTTGATCATCGGCGTGCCGATCACGATCTACGCCTCGGCCATGCTTTTGGGCAAACCTCTCAAACTGCCACCCAACCCCGGCGTCAAAACCGAAGTCGGTGTCGGCACGCTCGCAGGCTTTTTGGGTGGGCTTTCCGGCGTCTGGGGCCCACCAACGGTGGCGCTCTTGACCGCACTCAACACCGAAAAAACAGAGCAGATGCGCGTGCAGGGCGTGATTTACGGGCTGGGGGCCGTGGCTCTGGTCGGCGCCCATATCGGCTCTGGCGTGCTCAACATAAAAACCGCCCCCTTCTCGGCAATCCTTGTACTGCCCGCGCTTGCCGGTCTCTGGCTGGGCTTTCGCATCCAGGATCGCATCGATCAAACGACCTTCCGCCGGCTCACCCTCATCGTGCTGCTGATTGCCGGCCTCAACCTGATCCGACGCGGGCTGGTGGGCTTCTAGTCCAGGCATCTCTCATTCGCACAACCCGGCCTCATCCACGTCCAAACCAACGCGGCACAACCGCAATGCGCGCATGTTTCTTCTGGCTCAGAATATTCCGGGGGAGATGCCGAGAGGCGGTAGGCGCAGCGCCCCCCTTTTCCCTCACGCCCCTTTCCGCTACATCGCCTGCAAACCAAAACCGCAAGCGGGCGCTTCAGCGATGAAATTCACTCTCTCCTGGCTCAAGGATCATTTGGATACCACGGCGACCGTCGACGAGATTGCCGACGCGCTCACCGATTTGGGGCTCGAGGTGGAGGAGGTCGCCAACCCGGCCGCGCGGCTTGAGGCCTTTACCATCGGTAAGGTGCTCAAGGCCGAGGCGCATCCCGATGCGGACCGGCTTCGTGTCTGTCAGGTGATGACGGACGAGGGTGAAACACAGATCATCTGCGGCGCCCCAAACGCGCGGGAAGG
>CAKZYL010000516.1 GCA_937884705.1 uncultured Roseovarius sp.
TGAGGTCGCTGTGGGGTAACACCCGTGGAAGTTCGAGTCTTCTCGACCGCACCATCACTGCATAAAAAAGTGATGAACTACAAATAACTGGCAATTCGGATACTTTTACCGCCCAATGTTCGACCCGCCTTACTCGCTTGTGTGGTCGCTAAAGAAGAATAAGGCGATAGGTGCTTTGTCATTCGCTCCATTTGCAGGTTTTGCAGAACCAAGTCGCAAATTCAGAAAGCCTTGGTTATCTTGGCGCCGGGTTTAAACGATGTCCAAATGCTAAGTATGTTGACGTATAACCGACGGTGTTTGCCAGTTCGCGTTCTCAATACCTCTCAAGGGGCGGCGACTCCTAAAAAAATTCGCGCTGCAGCGCGACTATCTGTGTGGTCTCAATCACAGCGAGCTTGATTGGCTGGGAGACAACAGGTGTCGCTATGAAAAGAACGCAGGCCACGATAATCGCTCTTAACATCGTGTGCTCTGGCTTGGTATGCGCTTGGGATTGCAGACTGCGGTGAGTCCTTGGCGCGGCCGTGATGTCTGGGTCACAAAGCTACAAAAGTCCTCCGCGCTGGCTGTCATCGAAGCTCAGCACTATGGGCAGAGATCCAATGCGATCAGCGAGTAGGGGAATGGTCATGACATTCACATTGGTCGGTGCGCGCGTGATTATGCCGGGTGACGTGGTTGAAACGAACGTTAAGGTTTCGGGCGATGTGATCGTTGAGATCGGCGGCCCCGCGCAAGGCGCGGTCATTGATGCTTCGGGCCACATTGTGGCCCCGGCTATGGTGGACGTGCATGGCGATGCGTTTGAACGTCAGCTGATGCCGCGTCCGGGCGTGTTTTTCCCAACCGAGGCCGCTGTGATCGACACCGACCGCCAGCTTGCCGCAAACGGGATCGCGACGGCCTATCACGCCATCACGCTGAGTTGGGAGCCGGGTTTGCGCGCGATTTCCCGCGGGCGTGAGATGATCGAGACCATGCAACGTCTGGCCCCCCGGCTAACAGTGGAAAACCGGGCGCAGCTGCGGTGGGAGAGCTTTGCTTTTGAGGCGCTTGAGCTCATTGAATGGGCGCTCAAGGGGCCATTGCTTCCCTCAATTGCCTTCAATGATCACACGTCCATGACGATGCGTGCGTTTGATGTGCCCATTCAGGAACGTGCGTTCGAATTCAGCCCTGACTTCAGGGTGGCTGCGTTGGATGACCCGCGCATGACGCAGCGCACGAAATCCAAAGCCGCGCGGTCTGGGGTGACGCATGACGACTACATGGCGCTTTTGGGTGATGTCTGGCGTCGCCGCGAGGATGTGCCAGGCAAGATCGCTGAGGTGGCCAAGCTCGGGCGCGAAGCGCGTGCGCCGATGATGAGCCATGATGACACCCGCGCCGAGACGCGCGGCTTTTTTCGCGATCTGGGCGCGACGGTTGCAGAGTTTCCAATGGTGATGGAAGCCGCGAAAGCCGCGCGCGAAAACGGAGACGCGATCATATTTGGATCCCCCAATGCGGCGCGCGGTGGCAGTCACATCGGCTCTCTTTCTGCCGCTGACATGGTTGAGGCCGGGTTTTGTGATGCGCTGGCGTCAGACTATTTCTATCCCGCCATGCTCACGGCGGTCGCGCGGCTTCACAGTGAAAAACGTGCGCCATTGCCTACACTTTGGTCGCTTGTATCGTCTGGCCCTGCGCGTGCCATGGGACTGACAGATCGTGGCGAGATCCGTGTGGGTCAGCGCGCTGACTTGGTCATGCTAGACTGGCCTGAGGGCGGCACGCCATCTGTCAAGGGCACGTGGGTTGCGGGCCGCGCGGCTTATTTGGGGACTGCTGCCAAATCCGATTGAGACCCGCTATGGGCCAGCTGGCTTTTGACCGTTTTGCTACCAGCGGCCTGCGGCGCTCTCAAACGCTATGGCCGCCTCCATGGCGATCTCATCTCGATAGGTAGGCGCCACGATCTGAAGGCCGGTGGGTACACCGTTGCTGGCAAAACCTGAGGGCACGGATACGACTGGGCAGCGGCTCATCATGTTAAAGGGCGTGGTCATCACCCAGCCGAGGGCCGCATTGACGCGCGTCCCGTTGATCTCCAACAGGTCTTGAGATGGATCAAAGTCCGCAGCCACGGCCGGCAGAGCGTTAGTGGGGCAGATCAGGCAGTCGTAGCGATCAAGCAGCGGCCCGAGCTTGATGTAGGCTTCGCCCGCCACCTCGAGACTGTGCACGAAATCCTGCGCGGTGGAGCTTTGACTGTCTTCGGCAAACCGTCGGCAATAGGTGGTCATCTGGTCGCCGTTCTCTTCGAGCTCGTTGGACAGCGCGCCGCCGAAGAGATGCGTGAGATAGGTGATCCCGGCCTCCAGAACTTCGGGGCGCCAGCCGATCTCCACCTGATCCACCGTGGCACCGAGGCTGCGTAAGAGCTCCGCGACCGCCAGCGTGTTGCGGCGGACATCTTCGTCCACCTCGAAACTGCCAAGGTCCATGGATAGGGCGATCTTCCAGCCCTTTATGCTCTCATACTCCGCCGGCAGCGTGAGCTTGGGGCGCAGCGAGGCGATATCGTGCGGATGGGGCCCGCACATGATGTTTTGCAGCAAGATCGCGTCCTGGACGGATCGTGCCAGCGGGCCGGTGTGACAGTAGAAATCCAGGTTGAAAGGGGGATCGTCTGGGTTGCGACCGTAGGAAGGCTTAAATCCTACGACGCCGCAGCACGACGCCGGAATGCGGATGGAGCCGCCGATATCCGATCCGGTGCCGAGCGAAGTTGAGCCCAGGGCCAATGCGGCCGCTGTGCCACCGGAGGATCCGCCAGGTGTTTTCTCAAGGTTCCAAGGGTTGCGCGTGACGCCCCAAGCGCGGCTCCATGTGACACCGGCGCAAGAGAACTCAGGCGTGGCAGTGCGGGCATGGACGATCGCGCCTTCGGCCAGAATGCGTTCATTGATGGGGGTCGTTGTCTCGGCGATCGTGTCCTTTGTGATCAGGGATCCGCCAGAAGTGGGTTTGCCCGCGATATAGCTTTCATCCTTGATCGCGACGGGCAGGCCGTCGAGACATCCCATAGGCTCTGACTTGGCCCAACGGGCCTCAGCTGCCTCGGCCAGCTCTCGGGCTTCGTCAAAATGCGTGTAGGTGAATGCATTGACTGTCTTTGCTGTGGCCTCGGCCCGCGCGATCTGGGCATCCAGCAGCTCGAGCGGCGACAGGGATTTGTCGGCAAAACGCTGCAGTGCCTCGGTGGCTGTGATATAAAGAAGATCGTCTGACATGGCCTATCCCTGTTCTGCGATGATGGCGTCCACACCTTTGAGCCAGTGCATCAGAAACCCATCCTCGGTGAGCGCGGTGGGCCAGCTTGAGAGCTTGACTGCCACGATCCCGCGCTCCGGGTCGACATAGATGTGCTGGCCGTGAATGCCGAGGCAGAGATGCGCGGGGCGGTCCTGATCGGGGATCCAGAACATGTTGCGATAGCGCCCGTTGGGAAAAATCTCGCGTCCCAGATCGTTGAAGAGCCCGTGGTTTCCCCCGCGCACGTCATCGATCCAGCTTTGCGGGATGATCCGTGCCCCGTCGCGCATACCGTCCTCGAGCATCAGGCGTCCGAAGCGGGCAAGGTCGCGCAGGCATCCGCAAAAGCCACCGTCAGACAAGGCAAACCCGGCGGTGTCGGCCATGAAAAACCCGTCTTCCTCGGGCCCCATCGGTGCCCAGAGCCGTTCAGACATCATGGGCACAAACTGCTGACCGCTGGCATATTCCATGATCGTGGACAGCACTTCTGTCTCTATGGAGCGATAGGCGAAACGGCTGCCATGCGCGGCATCGGTCTTTTTGAGGGACTGAATGAGCTCCCATATTGTGATTTCGCTCTCGCCCGGGTCGGGCGCGCGCATGCCCATGGCCACGTCGAGCTTCCAGACATCCGCCTTGGGGTTTTCGTAGGTTTCGTCAAAGACCGCGCCGGTGGTCATGTCGAGAACCTGCTGAACCGTTGCACCGTTCCAGGCTGTCGTCGCCAAGCCCGGCACATAGTCGATCACGGGGGCGGATGGATCGAGAAGGCCATCCTCGATCAAACACCCGGCCACTGTGGAGGTGAGGCTTTTGGACATCGAAAAAACAATGTGCTGAGAGCGCGGGGACATGCCGTTGAAGTACTGTTCGCAAATGATCTGACCGTCATGCCAAATGAGAGTTGCATCGGTGTAGGTGTCATTGAGCATCTGCGCCCAGGTGGTGGAGCCGGACTGCAGGTCAAAGGCCACGTTGTCGTAGTCGGATACGCGGCTTGGCATGTCCCAAACCCTGTCGCCACGCCGCACATCCGAGGTGCGGGCGATCATGCGCATGTTCTGGAAAGCCCAGCGATTGAAGGGCGGCTGATCATAGCTGCCGTGAGGGACGCGCCACTCAGGCGGCACCGGCACGCCCTGCATGATCGGCGGCGTGGGGTCGGAATTCTTGTAGCTATTCATGATGTGAAAAGGGGCGCGAGAGAGCCGCGCCCCGAATGTCGATCTTACTTCTGCAGATCCGTCCAGATGCGCGTGTACAGCTCTTGCACTTCTGGCGCGCATGTTTCGTTGAAGGGTCCCGCGGCCTTCAGCTCATCGGGGATCACGATCTCCGGTGCCGTTTTCATGTCGGCGGGCATGAAGGGCTCAGACCCATTGATGCCGTTCGCATAGCGCGCAAATTCAGAGATCAGAGCCGCGTTTTCGGGATCCATCACAAAGTTCTGGAAAGCTTTGGCCTCGTCTACGTTCTGCGCATCGGCTAGCACCGCAACCGAGTCCATCCAGAGCACAAAGCCCTCTTTCGGATAGCCGTAGGCGATGTTCTCGTTTTGCAAACGCATCCGGAAGGTGGAACCGTTCCAGTTCACACCAGCCCAGAGATCTTCTTTGGCGAATTTCTCAAGGTTGCCGTAATCCATGCCGAGCCACTTTTCCTTGGCGTCGACCAGGGTGTCACGCACCTTGCGCAGGACGTCTTTGTCGCCCGTGCAGGGCTCCCCGCCGTGATAGAGGATCGCCAGTGTCATCACGTCGCCCATTTCAGGCACCACGTTGATCTTGCCCACCAGCTCTTCGGGCGGATCGAGGAAGATCGACGACGTGTTGATGTCGCCGTCATAGTATTTGGTGTTCACGACGACGCCGGTTGTGCCCCACTGCCATGGCACCGTATAGTGCCGGCCCGGATCCCAGGACACATCCACCCATTCGTCCGCCACATTGGAAAAGTTCTCCATTTCGTCCGGGCGGGTTTCCAAGAGCAGCCCTTCGCCGATCCAGATCGGAATGTAGGAATGCGACGGCACCACGATGTCAAAGCCGTGCCCGCCCGCCTTTACCTTGGCCAGTGCGGTATCATTGCTGTCGTAGTCGGTGATGGTCACCTTGATCCCGGTTTCCTCTTCGAACTTCGTGATCAGATCCGGGTTGGTGTAGTTGCCCCAGTTGTAGATGTTGAGCTCTTGGGCCATGGCCCCGCTGGCGCAAAGCGCGAGAGCGGAGGCTGTCAGTGTCAGATGTTTCATGTCGTGTCTCCTTGAGGTGTTTCGTTTGTGGAAGGCCGGCTCTTTTGGCCGGCTTGTCAGCCTTTTCGTTGTGTCAGGCGGAAAAAGAGGGCGACCAGAATGGCCCCGGAAAACAGAATGACGGTAGAGATGGCGTTGACCTCAGGCGTCACCACGCGGCGCAGCTGGCCCAGCATGTAGGTGGGCAGCGTGTCTTGCCCGGCGGATTTGACGAATTCGGTGATGACCACGGTGTCGAGTGAAATCACAAAGGACAGCATCATGCCCGCGATGATCCCCGGCCACATGTTGGGCAGGGTCACCATGCGGAACGTCTGCCAGGCGGAGGCGTAGAGATCCCGCGCGGCTGTCTCGAGAGAGTTGTCCATCGTCTCAAGACGGGCGCGGATCGGGAGGTAGGCGAAGGGAATGCAGAAAGCAGTGTGGGCCACGATGAGGTAGATCATCGAGTTGTGCCCTGTTGCGACCTTGATCGCGGCGAACACGATGAGCAGCGCCACGGCGGTGACGATCTCCGGCACCATGAGCGGCTGATTGATCAGGGCATAGATCATCGTTTTCCCCGGAAAGCGGCGCGTGCGGGTTGTCGCAAGGGCGGCCATGGTGGCGGCGATCGTGCCGATCGTGGAGGCGATGAAGGCCAGATAGAGGGATCGGATCGCGGCCTCCTGCACCTGTTCATTGGCCGCGGCCTTAGCGTACCACTGCAGCGAGAAGCCTTCCCAGATGGCGAGGCTGTCGCCTTCGTTGAATGAGAATATCACGAGGATTGAGATGGGTGCGTAGAGCACGATCATCGTGAAGAGCGCGACGAAGGTGAAGCCGGGCAGGGTGCGCAGGGAATAGCCTTTCGGGCCGCGCTTCGGCCGTGGTTTTGCGGCGGATTGCTCCACTTGTGTTGTGGTGGCCTCAACCATCGGCCTTCTCCCGCGAGGTGACGCGCACATAGTAGATGAGCGCGACCATCACTGCCGCCATCAGCATCAGCGACAGGGCCGCGCCGAGGGGCCAGTTGCGGCCTGCGCCAAACTGCAGCTCGATGAGATTGCCGAACATCAGGTTCTTGCCGCCACCCAGAACGCGCGGTGTGACGTAGGCACCGAGCGACGGGATGAAAACAAGAATTGAGCCCGCGATGATCCCCGGTTTGATGAGCGGCAGGATCACCTGCCAGAAGGCGGCCATGCGGCTGGCGTAGAGATCATGGGCGGCCTCGACGAGGCGGAAATCCAGTTTTTCAATGGCTGCGTAGATCGGCAGGACCATGAGCGGCAGGTAGACATAGGTCATGCCAAAGGCGATTGCGAAATCGGTGAACATCATCTGGATGGGTTCTGTGATGATGCCGATCTTAAGCAGAACCAGATTAATCACGCCTTCGTTGCGGATCAGCTCCTGAATGGCGATCGTCCGCACAAGAAGGTTGCTCCAGAACGGTACCGTCACGAGGAAGAGCCAGATTTCCCGACGGCCCGGTGGCTGGGTGGCGATGAACCAAGCGGTTGGCAGGCCAAAGATCAGGGTCAGGACCGTGGTGATGACAGACAGCGAGAACGAGCGCCAGAAGATCGACAGATGCGCATCGGCCCACATCA
>CAKZYL010000517.1 GCA_937884705.1 uncultured Roseovarius sp.
GGCCTGTTCCCCGGTCTGATCCTGGGCTATAGCCGCGCGTTACATGACGCGAGCAAAGGCTGACCCATGCAGATCGAGCAAACGACCCTTTCCGGTGTCCTGATCCTGACCCCGGCGCGTTTCGGCGATGCGCGCGGGTTCTTCTCTGAAAGCTGGAACAAAAAGCGGATGGAAGAGCACGGGATCGACATGGAGTTCGTGCAGGACAATCATTCGATCTCGGGCGAGGTGGGCACGCTGAGGGGGCTGCATTATCAAGCGCCACCCCATGCGCAGGACAAGCTGGTCCGTTGCGGACAGGGGCGGGTGTTTGACGTGGCCGTGGATATCCGGGTTGGTAGCCCGACTTATGGGCAATGGACGGGCGTGGAATTGAGCGCGGAGAACGGCAAGCAGCTTTTGGTGCCCAAAGGGTTCCTGCACGGGTTTGTCACGCGGGTGCCTAATACTGAGGTGCTTTACAAGTGCACGGATTACTATGCGCCGGAGTGTGATGGTGCGGTGCGGTGGGACAGCTGCGGGATTGACTGGGGGCTGGAGGGTGAGCCGGTGCTGTCTGCTAAGGATGAGCGGGCGGTTGCGCTGGCAGATTTTGAGAGCCCATTTACATTTGACGGCTGACGCGCGAGAGAGCGTGTTCGTCAGGCCGTGGCATGGTGATCCATGACCGGTTGCAAGGCGCTTTATCAATGGGCCCCGCTGAACAAACGAAAGATGGGCTGCGACAAGAATTTCGCCAGGCCCCGGGACGGCCTGACGAACGCGCGGCGGCTTGCAGCCTTGATTCCGCGCGGGTTTAGGCCGTATGGAACTCATGCTTTGACAAGACTTCTAGGCCCTCGCCCACAGCAGCGATAATCGCATCGATTTGATCCCGCTCGATGATCAGTGGCGGGCAGAAGGCCATCGCATCAATCATCGGACGAGAGATCACGCCGCGCGCATAAAGCTCTTTGCCCATGGCCGCGCCCAGCACGCCCGGTTTGGTTTCAAACTCAGGATGCACCAGCTGCAACGCCGCAATCAGGCCAACGCCCCGCGCCTCACCCACGAAAGGATGAGACTCGAACTGACCCAGCTTGTGCCGGAAATAGGCGCCAGTTTCCGCCGCCTTATCCACCAGCCCACGCTCTTCGATGATCGCGATGTTTTCCAGAGCGACGGCAGCGCCCACCGGATGGCCCGCGCCGGTAAAGCCGTGGCCCAGGACACCGATCCGTCCGCTTTCCTCGGCGATGGGCCCATAGAACCGCTCATTCACCAGAATGGCGGAGAACGGCACATAGCTTGAGGTGATCTGCTTGGAGAGAACGATCACGTCAGGCTTCAGATTGTAGGTCTGCGAGCCGAACATGTTGCCAGTGCGCCCAAACCCGTTGATCACCTCATCGGCGACAAATATGATGTCGTACTTGGCCAGAACCGCTTGCACCTTTTCCCAATAGGTGGCCGGCGGCACGACTACGCCGCCCGCGCCCATAACGGGCTCGGCAAAGAACGCGGCAATGGTGTCGGGACCCTCCTCCTGGATCATCGCGTCGAGATCTTCGGCGCAGCGGGTGGCAAATTCTTCTTCGCTCTCGCCGTCGCGGCCTTCTTTCCAATAATGCGGGCAGGTCGTGTGCAGCACGCCGTCAATCGGCAGATCAAAAGACGCGTGGTTGTAAGGCAGACCGGTCAGCGAGGCGGATGCGATGGTCACGCCATGATAGCCGCGGATGCGCGAGATGAATTTCTTTTTCTCCGGCTTGCCCATGGCGTTGGAGCGATACCAGAGCATCTTCATCACCGTGTCATTCGCCTCGGACCCGGAGTTTGTGTAGAACTCCTTGGACATCGGCCCAGAACTTGATGGAGGCGCCATAGAGACCAGTTTCTCCGCCAGATCGATCGCGGCCGGATGCGCGCGGTGGGCAAAGTTGTGGTAATAGGCCATCTTCTCCATCTGCTGAGTGGCGGCCTTGATCAGGCGCTTTTCGCCAAAGCCCACGGCCACGCTCCAGAGCCCCGCCATCGCCTCGATGTAGCGTTTGCCCTGATTGTCGAAGACATAGACACCTTCCGCATTTTCCATGATCTGCGGGCCCATGTCAGCATGGGCCATGGCATTGGTATAGGAGTGGAAGTGGTAGGCAATATCGCGCGCTTCGGCAGAGTTTGGGGCAAGAGGGGAAAGAGTGTCCATGGGCAGGCGTCCTGTTGGCAGACAGTGATGCGGTAGCTTGCCCTCACATGACGGTGACGTCAATTGCGGCAAGTCGTTCATTGATTGATTACGCCCCTGCCATATCTCACCTGCATGAGCAGTTCTACGTCTAATGCGCGCGCCGTGCGGATCCCGCAAACGCGGCTGGCCCGGGCCACCCGGATGGGCACCATGACCGCCGGTGTGGCGGGCAACATGGCCTTCAACGGTCTGATGCAGCTTGGGCGCGGGCAACAGCCCACAGCGCGGGATCTGTTGCTGACGCCGGGCAACATCCGCCGGATAGCCGATCAACTGGCGCGCATGCGCGGGGCGGCGATGAAAATCGGGCAGCTAATGTCGATGGATACCGGCGATATGTTGCCGCCTGAGCTGGCCGACATCATGGCGCGGCTGCGCGCGGATGCCGATTTCATGCCACCAAAGCAATTGCAGGGCGTGCTGAACGACGCGTGGGGCGCGGGCTGGCGCAAGCAATTCGCGGGATTTGACGTGCGCCCCATGGCGGCGGCCTCGATCGGGCAGGTGCACAAAGCGCGGCTGCCAGATGGGCGGGAGCTGGCCATCAAGGTGCAGTATCCCGGGGTGGCGCGCAGCATCGACAGCGATGTGACCAATGTCGGGCGGCTTATCCAGCTGTCGGGTCTGGCCCCGCCGGGGTTTGATCTAGGGCCCTATCTGGACGAGGCGCGGGCGCAATTGCATCAGGAAGCCGATTACGAGCGGGAATCGACCTATCTGAAGCGCTTCTTTGAGCTTTTGGGCCATGAGGCCGATTTTGCGGTGCCGGAAATGGTGCCGGAGCTGACCACGAAGAATGTGCTGGCGATGACATTTGTGCCGGGCATGAACATCGAGGATGTGGCACATGCCCCGCAGGAGGTTCGCGATCGAGCGGCAGAGCGATTGATCGCACTGATGCTGCGCGAGCGCTTTGGTTTTGAGGGCATGCAGACCGATCCGAACTTCGCCAATTACCGCTATAACGCCGAGACCGATCAGATCGTGCTGTTGGATTTTGGTGCAGCGCGCGAGCTGAAGCCGGATATCGTGGCGCGTTACAGCGCGGTCTTTGCTGCGGGCATGACGGGCGATCCGGTCGAGATTGAAAAAGCGGCGGAGCGGATGGGCATCATCACGCCCGAGACCGAAGAACCCTACCGCAGCCTGATCCTTGAGATGAATTCCATCGTGTTCAATCACGTGCGGGCCGCCGATGTGATGGATTTCGCGATCAGCACGCTCTCGGCAGAGATGAACGCCAAGGGCCGCATTCTGGCCGAAACAAACTATGTGCCACCGCCCTTGCCGATGGATCTTTTGTTCATTCAGCGCAAGGTGGCGGGGATGTTCCTTTTGGCCACGCGTCTAAAGGCACGGGTGCCGGTGCGCTCGCTGATTGAGAACGCCTTAGCATGACACCGGCGAGGCGCGCCCGAAAGGGAGCGACGAGCGACAGCCTTCCCCTGCCGAATTTCCGCAGGTAAGTCTGATCTCATGCAGAACCCGACCCTCCCCCTCACCCAAGATCTCGTCCTCATCGGCGGCGGCCACACCCATGCGCTGGTCTTGCACAAATGGGCCATGGATCCGCTGCCCGGCGCGCGCGTGACAGTAATCAATCCAGGGCCAACCGCGCCTTATTCGGGCATGCTCCCGGGATATGTGGCGGGGCATTACACGCGAGACGAGCTCAATATCGATCTGGTGCGGCTGGCGCGCAAAGCCGGTGCACGGCTGGTGATAGGATATGCGACCGGCATTGATCTGGAGGCGCGGCGCATTCAGGTGACCGACGGGCCGGATATCGGGTTTGATGTGGCGGCCATCGATGTGGGGATCACTTCGGCGATGCCGGATTTGCCGGGGTTTTCAGAGCATGGCGTACCGGCCAAGCCGCTGGGCCGCTTTGCCGAGCGGTGGTCGGACTATCTGCAAGGCGCGGGTCCTGCGCGTGTGGCCGTGCTGGGCGGTGGCGTGGCGGGTGCGGAACTGGTGCTGGCCATGGCGCATCGCTTGAAGAGCGAGGGGCGGCAGGCGACGCTGACCGTGATCGAACGGGACAAGGCCTTTACGGCGATTGGGGACATTGCGGAGAAGCGCTTGCGCGAAGCGTTTAAGCGCTACGGTGTCGAGCTTTTGGAGGGAGCCCGGCCGGAGAAGATCACGGGAGACGACGTGGTTTTGGCCGATGGGCGCGTGGTTGAGGCCGATTTTGTCACCGGTGCTGCCGGGGCCAAACCTCATGACTGGGTGGCGGAGACAGGGCTTGCCAATGAGGCAGGCTTCATCCCCGTAGACAATCGGTTGCGGACTTTGGAGCCGGGTATCTTTGCGGTGGGCGACTGTGCCCAGATGACCCACGCGCCGCGCCCCAAGGCCGGGGTCTATGCTGTGCGGCAGGCGCCGGTCCTCTACACAAATCTGCGCGAAACGCTGTCGACCGGGACGGGGCTGAAGGAGTATGTGCCGCAGGACGATTATCTGAAGCTGATTTCTCTGGGCGAGAAATCCGCCCTGGCGGAGCGGTTCGGGATCACGCTCGCCGGGCCGCTGATGTGGCGCTGGAAGGATCAGATCGACACCAAGTTCATGACGCAGTTTGACGCGTCGATGAAAACGTTTGGCCCTGCCCTGCCCTGGCCACGGGCGAAGGGATCTCGCGTGGAGAAACCGCTCTGCGGCGGGTGTGGCGCGAAGGTGGGCATGCCGGCGCTGGCGCGCGCGCTGCATGGACGCGAGGGTGTGGTTGGGGACGATGCCGGGGTGCTGCCGGGAGGTCAGGTGATCAGCACGGATCATCTGCGGGCGATGGTGCTTGATCCGGTGGTGCAGACGCGCGTGGCGGCGGTGCATGCGTTGGGCGATGTCTGGGCGATGGGCGCGAAACCGCAAGCCGCTGTATCGACGGTGATTTTACCGGAGCAGTCGCCAGAACTGGCAGAACGCGCGTTGAGCGAGATCCATGCCGCGGCGCGTGAAGTGATGGAGGCTGCGGGCGCAGAGGTCGTGGGTGGGCACAGCACTTTGGGCGCGGAGCTGACCATTGGCTTCACGGTGACGGGGCTTTGCGAGGGCACGCCAATTACGCTGGACGGGGCCAAGCCCGGCGATGCGCTGGTTTTGACAAAACCGATTGGCAGCGGTGTGATTCTGGCGGGCGAGATGATGGCCGAGGCCAAGGGCGAGGATGTTGAGGCCGCGCTCCGCATCATGATGCAGCCGCAGGGGGTGGCTGCGAGGCATTTGGGCAAGGCGCATGCGATGACGGATGTGACGGGCTTTGGCCTCGTGGGGCATGTGCTCAATATGACGCAGACATCAGGCGTGGGCGCGGAGATCACGCTCGACTCTGTGCCAGTGATGCCCGGTGCGATAGCTTTGTCCGCGCGTGGGGTGCGGTCGAGCCTTTTTGCAGAAAACAGACTGGTCTTGCCCGGGGTTCCGGAGACTGACCGGCATGATCTGCTGTTTGATCCGCAGACCGGTGGTGGCCTGTTGGCCGCCATTGGCACGGATGCGGAAGGTGTCGTCGAGGCGTTGCGCGAAGACGGGTTTGAAGCTGCTGTGATCGGGCGGGTGACGGATCGCATGCTCGACGGTACTGGTCAGATCGAGATCGTCTGAAGCGCGTCTTTGATGCGTCTGGCGGTGGCGTCGAGTGCGGCATCGGTGAGGTCATCCGCCGCGACATGGGCCGCGACGCGCTGTGTTTTTTCCCGCATGGAGGTGGCGTAGGCGGGATCGTAATGCTCTTCCGCCAAGGCCCGGCAGAGCGCGACGTCATCACCTGCCGCTGAGAGCGCGCCCCAGCCATCAACGACCGCGTGCCCCCGAAACTGACGCAGAACATCGAGCTTTCGCATGAGCTCTGCCTTGTCAGCCAGGATATCGGTGTAGGCGCGGGCCAGATAGCGGGCGCGGGCCTCGAGCGGGGCTTCGACGGTGATCATGGGGGCCGCGCACATGGCCGTCCAAAGGGAGGGCGGGATCATGCGCTGGCCGATCTTGCTGCTCTCGGCCTCGACCAGCACCGGGGCCGCGGGGTCGAGGCGGGTGAGGGCCATGGCGAGCGCGGTTTCAAAGCCCTTTTGGCTGGGTTGGGGCGCATCGCCATCGCCCAGAAGCGAGCCGCGATGATTGGCGAGTTTTTCGAGATCGAGGGTTTGGGTGCCCACGCCTTCCAGGCGTTGGAGAAGCTCGGTTTTGGCGGTTCCGGTGTAGCCTGCGAGCAGGACCAGTTTGTGCGGGAGTGCATCAGTGTAGAGCGCGCGCACGACGAGGCGGCGGAAGGTTTTGTAGCCACCCTGGAGCGTGTCGGCGCGCCA
>CAKZYL010000518.1 GCA_937884705.1 uncultured Roseovarius sp.
ATTGCAGCAGCGCCTTTTGGGTGTTGGTCGGCTGGATGACACAGAGGTCCCCGATCTCCCTGCAGCGCCGGTCACTGACGAGGTGGCCAAACCCGCGGCGTCGCCGCCTGAGGTCAAAGCTCCGCGTGGGTCATGGCGGTATGTGCCGCCCAAACGCTGGTCGTCATCGCACTGGGATGCGGCGTCAACGTCAGACCCGGGCCCGACCTCATCGAGCGCAGCGGCTGTTTTGCCCCAAGGTGGTGACACGGATGGCGCGGTTCTGGTGGTGGGCACGTTTGACACAAAAGCAACTGAGCTGGGCTTCATCCGTGACCGATTGGTGATGCAGGGGTTGCGGGTCAAAACGGTCGACTTGTCCACTTCGGGAAAACCGTCTTCCGCCGACATTCCACCCCACCACATCGCCGTATGGCACCCTGGCGGCGCAAGCGCTGTTTTCACCGGCGACCGTGGAACGGCCGTGGCCGGGATGACCCAGGCATTCGAACGATGGGCGACGAGCGCGAAGGGCGTTGCCGGCATTATCTCAGCGGCTGGATCAGGCGGCACGGCACTTGCCACCCCTGCCATGCGCGCACTGCCTGTGGGTGTGCCAAAGGTGATGATTTCCACGGTCGCGTCAGGCGAGGTGGGCCAGTATGTGGGCCCATCAGACATCATGATGATGTACTCGGTCACCGATGTGCAAGGTATCAACCAAATCAGCGCCAAGGTGCTCGCCAACGGGGCTGACGCGCTGGCTGGCGCGGTGAAATTCGCCCGCGATAACGCGCCCGCCGTACCCAAAACCAAACCTGCCATCGGTTTGACCATGTTCGGGGTCACCACACCCGCGGTCCAGCAGGTGACAGCGCTGATGGAACAGCACTACGAATGCCTCGTCTTCCACGCCACCGGTGTCGGAGGGCGGTCGATGGAAAAGCTGGCAGATAATGGATACCTCGACGCTGTGCTTGATCTCACCACGACAGAGATCTGCGACATGATGCTCGGCGGCGTCTTTGCAGCGGATGACGATCGTTTCGGCGCATTCATCCGAAATCCCATTCCTTATGTCGGCTCCGTCGGCGCGCTCGATATGTGCAACTGGGGCGCGCCGCCCACCATTCCGGAAAAGTACAAGCACCGGCAATTCTACGAACATAATCCGCAAGTCACGCTGATGCGCACCACGGCAGAGGAAAACACCCGCTTTGGCCGTTGGATCGCAGAGCGGCTCAACCGCATGCCTGGCCCCGTGAGGTTCTTGTTGCCGCTCAAGGGCGTCTCCGCCCTCGATGCCACAGGACAGCCCTTTGACAACCCGCTTGCGCGCAAATCGCTCTTTGACGCGCTTGGGGCGACGTTCCAGGAAACGGCCACGCACAAACTGATTGAACTTGACTGTCACATCAACGACCCGGCCTTCGCAGAAGCCGCCAAAGCGGCCTTCCATGATATCGCCGTGACCACCCAAGGAGCCCAACATGCCCAGATTTGAGCGCAAAGCGCTGATGGAAAAATTCCAAGCCATGAAGGCGGCCGGTGAGCCGATCATCGGCGGCGGCGCGGGCACCGGGTTGTCGGCCAAGTGCGAAGAAGAAGGCGGGATAGACCTGATCGTCATCTACAATTCCGGACGCTACCGTATGGCCGGACGCGGGTCTCTGTCAGGGCTTCTGGCCTATGGCAACGCCAATGAGATCGTGATGGAGATGGCCAGCGAAGTGTTGCCCGTGACCAAGTCCACGCCGGTTCTGGCCGGCGTCAATGGCACCGATCCCTTCTGCAACTTCGACGCGTTCCTGGATGACGTCAAACGCGTGGGCTTTTCCGGCATTCAGAATTTTCCGACGGTGGGTCTGATTGACGGCAATTTCCGCGCCAATCTGGAAGAGACCGGCATGTCCTATGGGCTGGAGATTGACGTGATCCGCATGGCCCATGAAAAGGATATGCTGACCACCCCTTACGTTTTCTCCGCCGACGATGCCAAAGCCATGGCGCAGGCTGGCGCCGATATCATCGTGGCTCATCTGGGCCTCACCACCGGTGGCTCCATCGGGGCGGAGACGACGGGGTATACGCTGCAAGACAGCCCCGGGGTTGTCGATGAATGGGCCGAAGCCGCGATGAAGGTGAACAAGGACGCCGTTGTACTGGTCCATGGTGGGCCGGTGGCGATGCCTGATGACGCGGAATTTGTGCTGAAAAATACTGAGAATTGCCACGGCTTTTATGGTGCGTCGTCGATGGAACGGCTGCCCACGGAACTGGCACTGACAGAACAAACCAAAGCCTTCAAATCCATCAAGGCGCGGTAGGAGAGAACGACGATGGCAGGAGATATCATCCTTTGGATCATCGGCCTGATCATAGGCATCATCATTGCCGTATGGCTGCTGAACTGGCTCTATCATCGCACCACCAAGGAACGCGCCTTTGTCCGCACCGGGATGGGCGGCGAACGGGTGGTGATCAACTCCGGCACCTTCGTGATCCCGGTCATTCATGAGATCACGCCGGTGAGCCTGAACCTCGCCCGGCTTGGGGTTGTGGCGCAAAAAGAAGAGGCGCTGATCACCGCCGACAAGATGCGCGTCGATGTCGATGCGGAGTTTTTCGTCCGGGTGGCGCCGGAACCGGATGCCGTGTCTTCGGCTGCCGCAACACTTGGCCGGATGACAACCAGCCCTGACGAGCTTTCGGCCTTCTTCGCGGGTGAGTTTCTGGGGGCGCTGCGGTCTGCGGCTTCAGAGATGACAATGACCGAGATCCACGAAAATCGCGCCGGGTATGTGGAGCGTGTACGAGAGCGGGCCTCGGGTGCCGTATCGAAAAGCGGGCTGACGCTCGATACTGTGGCGATCCGCAATCTGGATCAAACTGCGCTTGAGTATTTCAACCCTGCGAACCGGTTTGACGCCGAAGGTCTGACGCAGCTGATTGAACTGGTCGAAGACCGCCGCAAACAGCGCAACGACATCGAACAGCGCGCCATCGTGGCCATTCGAGAAGCCAATCTTGCGGCGGAGAAGGAGACCTTGCAGCTCGATCGCCAAAGCGAGATGGCGCGGCTGGACAAGGACCGCGAGGTGGAGAAATCCCGCGCCGCGCAGAAGGCAGAGATCTCCCGCGAACAGGCGCAAAAGGATGCAGAGGCCGAAAGCGCCCGTATCGCTGCACGTCAGTCCACAAACCAGCAAGAGATTGCCGCCAAAGAAGAGGTGGAGCGCGCGCGCATCGCCTCGGATCGAGCGTTGGATGAAAGCCGCGTGTTGCGTGAGCAGGATCTCCGTACACTTGAGATCAACCGTCAACAGGCGGTGGAAATGGCCGAGATTGAAAAGGGAATTCAGGTGCTTCAGAAATCCGCTTCTGAGGCCGAAGAGCGGATCAAGACGGGCGAACGCTTGGCCGAAGCGGCGAAGGCCGAAGAAACGATTGCCACGGCGCGCGAAACCGAAAGTGCGCGCCGGGCGGCGGAAGTTTCCAAGATCCTGTCCGAGAAAGACGCCTCCGCCGAACAGTTGCGCGCCGCTGTGGCCGCTGAAGCCGAACGCATCCGCAATGAAGCGGACAACATGCTGTCCGAGGAGGCGCGTCTGGGCCGTCTGCGCGCAGCACTCATCGACAAGCTTGAGGTGATCATTCGCGAAAGCGTCAAACCCATCGAGAAAATCGACGGCATCAAGGTGGTGCAGATGGGGGGCCTTGGCGGTGGCGACGGCAATGCCAAATCGCCCACCGATGAGGTCATCGACAGCGCGCTGCGTTACCGCGTGCAGGCGCCACTCATCGACGAGCTGATGAAGGAAGTGGGCGTCGAAGGTCAGGTGAGCAAGATGGGTGACGTGTTCCGTGCCGCGCGCGACGCGCAATCCATTGCGGAGAAGGCTGAGAAGGACAAAAAGGATGGCTAGCGTCGATGTCTCCTCGGTGGTGGGCGCGAATATCGACAGGGTGTGGGCCGTGGTGCGCGATTTCAACGGAATGCCCAATTGGCATCCGCTGATTGACCGCAGCCGCATTGAAGAAGGCGCGCCTTCTGATCAGATTGGTTGCGTGCGGAATTTCTACCTCACAGATGGTGGCAATATCCGCGAAAGGCTGCTCTCCCAATCGGACAAGGACTATAGCTTCTGGTACACCATCCTCGACAGCCCGATGCCGCTGACCAACTACGTCGCCGGGCTGGAAATGCAGCGGATCACGGATCGGGACCGGACTTTCTGCCGTTGGCGCGCCACCTTCGATTGCGCCCCTGAGGAGGAGGCCGGGCTGGTGGAGCTGATCTCCGGAGCTGTTTTTCAAGCCGCGTTTGACGCGCTCAATGATCGGTTCGGGGTCGCGCAATGAAAACGATTAGGGGCCCGGGGCTGTTTCTTGCCCAGTTTGCCGCCGATAACGCGCCCTACAATTCCTGGGATGGGATCACCAAATGGGCCGGCAATTGCGGCTACAAAGGCGTGCAGGTGCCCAGCTGGGATGGCCGCATCTTTGACGTGGCGCTGGCCGCGCAATCCAAAGACTACTGCGACGAACTCAGCGGCGTTGCGGCGCGCAACGGCGTACAAATCACCGATCTGTCCACCCATCTGCAGGGCCAACTGGTGGCTGTACATCCCGCCTATGACAGCATGTATGACGGCTTTGCCGATCCGTCCGTCCACGGCAATCCGGCGGCGCGGCAGGCATGGGCGGTGGATCAGGTGCGACTGGCGCTCAAGGCCTCTCAAAACCTCGGTCTCACTACCATGGTCAGCTTTTCGGGCGCGCTCGCCTGGCCTTACCTGTATCCTTGGCCGCAGCGTCCACCGGGGTTGATTGAAACCGCTTTCGATGAACTGGCAAAACGTTGGCATCCAATCCTGGATTACGCAGAGGACTGCGGCATCGATGTCTGCTATGAAATTCACCCCGGTGAGGATCTGCATGACGGCGTCACCTTTGAGATGTTTTTGGACCGTGTGAAGCATCACGCCCGCGCCAACATGCTCTATGATCCCAGCCACTACGTGCTGCAGTGCCTCGATTACCTGGATAATCTTGATATCTACCGCGACCGGATCAAAATGTTCCACGCCAAGGATGCCGAGTTTAATCCGACGGGTCGACAAGGTGTATACTCAGGCTACCAGCCTTGGGTGGATCGCGCGGGGCGGTTTCGGTCCTTGGGCGACGGGCAGGTAGATTTCAAGGCGATCTTTTCCAAACTCGCCGCGATGGATTTCGATGGTTGGGCTGTGGTGGAATGGGAATGCTGCCTCAAGCACCCCGAGGTCGGCGCGCGCGAAGGCGCCCAGTTCGTCAAGGACCACATTATTGAGGTGACAGAGCGCGCCTTTGATGATTTCGCCGATAGTGGCACCGATGACGCCGCGAACCGCGCGGCCCTCGGGCTCGAGGGATAGATGCTTGCCGGGTTCAACCTGCTTTTGTGGACGACGCATCTGACCGACGCGCTGTTGCCTCACTGTGAGGCGATCAAGCGGGCGGGCTATGATGGTGTCGAACTGCCCGTTTTTGAGGGCGACCCGGCGCATTACCGCGCAATGGGCGCCCGTCTTGACGGGATCGGCCTGAGACGCACCGCCGTGGGCATCGTACAACGCCCCGAGGCCAACCCGATGAGCCTAAACCTTGCGGCGCGCGAGGCCGGTCTTGATCACTTGAAATGGATGGTAGAATGCTGCGCGGAGGCGGGCGTCGAACTGCTCTGCGGGCCCTTCCATGGGCCTTTGGGCATCTTCACCGGCACGGGGCCCACAGAGCGCGAATTGGAGGTACTGGCCCATAGTCATCGCCAAATGGCGCGCGTGGCCCATGATGCGGGCGTGAAGCTTTCGGTCGAGCCGCTCAACCGGTTCGAGTGCTACGTGCTCAACACCATGGCGCAATCCAAGGCGCTGGTCGACGACGTGGGCTTCCCCGGCTACGGCTGCCTGTTCGACACGTTCCACGCCAATATCGAAGAACGCAGCCTGGGTGACGCCATCCGCCACGCGGGACGTGCCATCAACCACGTCCATTTTTCCGAGAATGACCGGGGCACGCCGGGGCGCGGGCACATCAATTACAAAGAGGTCACCGCGGCGCTCAAAGAGATCGGTTATGACGACTGGATCGTGATTGAGGCATTCGGTCAGTCGCTTGCTGAGATCGCCGCAGCGACCAAAGTGTGGCGGCCGCTTTTCGGCAGCGAGGATGAGGTTGTCCAAGCTGGGATAGACGTGATCCAATCCCACTGGGCCGAACCCAGACAGAGCAAAACCAAGCGGCGCATCAAACTCGGCATGGTCGGGGGCGGCAATGAGGCTTTTATCGGCGCGGTGCACCGTATCGCCGCACGTCTCGACGATCATTTCGACCTTGTCGCCGGCGCGTTGTCCTCCACGCCCGAGAAATCGCAGGCTTCAGGGCAGGCCCTTGGGCTTGAGCGCATCTACCCTGATTTCAACGCAATGCTGACAGCCGAAAAGGGGCGCGAGGACGGCATCGACGCTGTGGCGATCGTCACGCCCAATCACATGCATTTCGAACCGGCAGCGGCGTTTCTCAGGGCAGGCATCCATGTGATCTGCGAAAAGCCCATGACGCTGACGGTGTCTGAGGCCAAGAAACTGGCGCAGATCGCGGAAACGTCCGACGCGCTGTTCGTTCTGACCCACAACTACACGGGCTACCCCATGGTGCGGCATGCCCGTCAGATGATCGCGGACGGCGCCATAGGACGGATCCGTGTGGTGCAGGTGGAGTATCCACAGGAATGGCTCTCTGACGAGGTCGACAACAAACAGGCCACCTGGCGCACTGATCCTGGCAAAAGCGGACAAGGGGGATCCATCGGTGACATTGGCACCCACGCGTTCAACTTGGCGGAATATGTGACAGGGCTAGAGGTGACGGCATTGGCCGCCGACCTGCACAGCTTCGTGCCCGGTCGGCGGCTGGATGACAATGCCCACATCTTGCTGAGGCTCACCGGGGAAGCGCGCGGTATGCTCTGGTCAAGCCAGGTCGCCCACGGCCACGAAAACGCCTTGCGCCTGCGGGTCTACGGCGAAAAGGGCGGGCTTGAATGGGCGCAGGAAGAGCCAAATACGCTCTGGCACGCACCCGAAAATGCCCCCCGTTGCGCGATCACACGCGGATCATCTGCGGCTGGCGACGATGCCGGGCGGCTCACGCGCCTGCCCACTGGCCACCCGGAAGGCTACCTAGAAGCCTTTGCCAACATCTATGCTGAAGCGGCGGAGGCCATACGGTGCCACAAAACGAACGAAAACCCTTCCGAGGCAGTGCATTTCCCAAGTGTCCATGAGGGCCTGCGAGGACTAAAGTTCATTGAGGCCTGTGTGACGTCATCCAACCGAAACGGCAGTTGGACAGAGGTTTAGAATTCTATGCTTGTTTCGGGCAAAGGGTCTTAAAACAGGGCTCGCGCAACGAAAACCAGCCCTTCAAGATCCAGTACCCGCTGCTTTTTCCTAACTATTATAACTAAAGGGCCCTGTCACTGAACAGTTGCTCTGTGGATCGCCCAATGTCATTGCTTTGAATGCAGGGGTTACGGCGCAATCTGAGGCACCAAAATGGATGACAGAGATCTGATCAAACGCATCGGATCGGGCGACAGGACAGCCATGCGTGAGCTTTATGATCGGTACAACGGTCCGCTCTACGCGTTTTTGATGTCGCGCTGTGACAACGCTGAGGTTGCGTCGGACTGCGTGCATGACACGATGCTTGATGTGATGCGCGCTGCCTCGCGATTTTCTGGCAAATCATCCGCGAAAACCTGGCTCTTTGCGATCGCGCGCAACAAACTGGTCGATGCATTGCGCAAGCGCGGGCGACTGTCCTTCGTTGAGGAGGTTCCAGAAAGCGAGGATCACACCCCCAATCCCGAAGCGGCGGCTGTCGCAGCTGAAGACCGTGATCGGCTGCGGCGGTGCATTGGCAAGCTGCGCGACACGCAACGCGATGCCATCCGGCTGGCCTTTCTCGAAGAGCTCACCTACGCCGA